>CAIUSK010000388.1 GCA_903901805.1 uncultured Flavobacteriales bacterium | reverse complement strand
TTTTCCACAAACTCCAATTATAATCTGGTAGCTCCAAGTATTTCTGCTTTTGGCGCGAGTAATAACTCTCCGGCCTTTGGAGAATCAATATACATTACAACAACTTGTTCCAATGAATCTAGTGTTTATTTAGGATATCGGTTGAATCACCAATTAAAATTCAACCGTGTTCAAATGTTTGACGACGGAACTCATGGTGATGGCGCAGCGGGAGATCATATTTATGGATTCCCTATAACCCTCAACGGTGCACTATTTGAATATTACATTTATGCAGAAAATTCGAACGCCGGTTTATTTAGTCCCCAACGGGCAGAGCATGAATACCATTCATTAACTATAACAATTCCATTTTGTAATATCGGAGACATCGTAATTAATGAAATTGTCGCTTCAAATAGTACCTCCGCTTATGATTCAAACGGTGAAAATGATGATTGGGTTGAGTTATTCAATACTACGTCTAGTGCCATCGATTTATCAGGAATGTATTTATCGGATGATCCAATTAATTTAATGAAATGGTCTTTCCCGATTGGAACAAGTATTCCGGCCAATGGATATTTAGTGGTATGGTGTGATAATGATATGGGCCAAACAGGATTGCACACCAACTTTAAATTAAGCTCGTTGGGTGAGAATTTAATTTTCAGCAATGGTACCACCATCTATGACCAAGTTGTCTTTGGTGTTCAATCAGCTGATATTGCTTATGCGCGTTGTCCAGATGGAAGTATATTTTCTTTTGCAACACCAACACCCAACGCAACCAATAATTGTGAGGCCGCTGTGACTGAAATAGACGAACCATTAAATATTGGTGCATATCCCGTTCCTGCTACTGACTTTATAAAATTTATTTCAAGTGAAGAGGAACAATTACAACTAAAAATAACGGATATACAAGGAAGATTGATTTTAAATCGTATGTTAACTTCTGGCGAAAATGAAATTAGTATTAGCGATTGGTCCAATGGAGTTTATTATGCATCCATTGAAAAACTAAATGGGAAAAAGGTTAGGATAACGTTAATGAAAAACTAATTAGGAGACAATTACCGCCGAACCTATTAATTCTTCATTGATATACCACGCAGCAAATTGTCCAGGTGTAATTCCCCGTTGAAGCTCTTCAAAAAGCAGGTAAAATTTATCTGCTTTTTTGATGAATAGTGCTTTTTGTAAAGGCTGTCTATATCTAATTTTTGCTTTTATTGGCACAGAAAAAGACTCCTCCCTACTCCATTCTGGTTTTTGAATCCAATTGATGGAATCTGTTTCCATTGATAAAGCTATCCTATTGAGGGCTGGATGATCAGTTCCTTGACAACTAAATACAATATTGTTTTCAACATCAATTTGAATGGCAAAAGAAGGCATTGGTCTACCGCCAATGTGAAGACCTTTACGCTGACCAATCGTATAATAATGTGCACCTTGGTGTTCGGCAACCACCTGGCCTTCATGGATATTAAAGATAAAAGGTTCTACCAATTTTTCGATATTTTGATGAATTACAGGTAGAGAATGGTATTCAACTAGAGCGGGCAAATCAGCTGGGATTTCCACTACGCTTCCCTTTTTGGATTTCAATTGCTGCTGTAAAAATTCTGGAAGACTAATTTTTCCGACAAAACACAAGCCCTGAGAATCCTTTTTTTCAGCAGTTAACAAACCTTGTTCAGCAGCAATCCTTCTAACCTCAGATTTTTCCAATTCGCCGATGGGAAATAATGCTTTTTGCAATTGATTTTGTGAAACCTGACATAAAAAATAAGATTGATCTTTGTTTTTATCTTTTCCTGCCAATAAAGAACACGTACCATCTTGATTTTCAACCTTTCTACAATAATGACCCGTTGCAACGAAGTCTGCTCCTAATTGCAGAGCTGCTTTTAAAAAGACATCAAATTTAATTTCACGATTGCAAAGCACATCCGGATTAGGCGTTCTGCCTTGTTCGTATTCATGAAACATATAATTAACAATACGCTCCTTATACTCAACACTTAAATCAATCACTTGAAACGGTATCCCCAAATGTTCAGCCACCAAAAGAGCGTCATTGGAGTCATCAATCCAAGGACATTCGTCAGACAGAGTAACTGATTCATCATGCCAATTTCGCATAAACATCCCGATCACCTCATATCCTTGTTCCTTCAATAAATATGCAGCAACACTTGAATCTACGCCACCAGAAAGTCCAACAACAACCCGTTTCATGAAGCTAAATTACGATAAAAGCCTGTATTTCTTTAGAAATAGATATCTTTAAGATCAATTAATATGATGGACATAATTTCGAAATTCAATTGGAAGGTTTACCTGTTTGCAATGTCAGTATTCGCATTTATTACTGTTTTGCTACTAACAGGAAATAATTCTCCTTTCTGGAGTGCTTCGGCTCTTGGTGCTTTAATGATTATCTGTTGGGTATTTGAATTGATTCCTATTTATATTCCAGCACTATTTCCCTTAATTTTTGCAGTCCCCTTAAAGTTAATTACACCAATTGAATTAGCTTCTTCTTATGGAAACAGCAATGTTTTTCTATTCTTTGGTGGGTTTTTATTAGCGTTAGCACTTGAAAAATGGCTAGTTCATGAGCAAATTGCGCTTTCCATCATACATATCCTTGGTTCTAGTGTTGAGCGGATATTATTAGGTTTCGCAGCGAGTACTTATTTGTTAAGTATGTGGATCTCAAATACTGCCACTGCATTAATGATGTTACCCATGGCTTTAGCCGTAATTCATGCCCTGCCAAAAACTGAACAAAAACAAAAATTCCCTCTTTTATTACTGCTAACCATTGCATATAGTTCCAGTATTGGCGGAATGGCAACATTGGTGGGATCGCCACCAAATACACAAATGGCTGCCTTATTGGATAAAAATTTTGATATTTCAATTACGTTTTGGGATTGGTTTAAGGTGGGTTTTCCGATTAGTTTATGTATTTCCATTGGTATGTATTTTCTATTTTTAGTGCTTTTAGGGAAAGAGCGCAAAGAGAAGCATCATTTTGACATCCCAAAAAATCCTTGGACTAAAGAACAATTTAAAGTCTTAGCTATATTTGGGATTGTTATATTTTTATGGATTTTTAGAGGATTAATAGTCGATCTGACCGGATTCAAATACGGAGATGAGGGTGTCTCATTAATTGGTGCTATTGCCTTATTTTTAATTCCTTCCAATAGAACTTCAAAACCATTACTGGAATGGAAAGACACCGAAAAATTACCCTGGGGAATCTTGTTATTATTTGGAGGTGGTTTAGCTTTGGCAACCATATTTGAAAAAAATGGCATTGTTGAATCGATTAATCAAGTTTTGCAAAATTACACAAGCTACTCGTTGATTGCCGTACTATTTATTGTTGTATTTATCGGGATTTTTGTAACTGAAATAATGTCCAATTTGGCATTAGTAACATTCATGGTTCCTATTGTTGGATCATTCGCTATAACATTAGGCTTGTCACCTCAAGTACTCTGTATTCCACTCACATTAGCAGCAAGTTGCGCATTCATGCTACCCGTTGGAACACCGCCAAATGCCATCGTTTTTTCTTCTGGGATAATTAAAATTCATCAAATGGCAAAAATTGGTTTTATTTTAAATATTATTAGCATAATTATAATCACATTTTTGTATTACTTTATTGATATTCTTTGATTAAACCTTACTTTTGAAAAAAAAAGATATGAAAAATAAATTTATCTACGCATCCATATTTACCCTCGGTATTTTTTCAACCGTTGTTTTTGGACAGAATTCAAAAAATTGGTACAATGGTGAAGGAACCGGTATGTATACAGAATCGGCATATAAACTCGTAAAAAAGAAAAAATCAACTACTGTTGTTGTGGCTGTTATTGATTCTGGTATCGATGTAGAACATGAAGATCTACAAGGTAAAATATGGGTAAATCCGAAAGAAATTGCTGGAAATGGTAAAGATGATGATGGGAACGGATACGTTGATGATATTCACGGTTGGAATTTTTTAGGGAATACCAAGGGGGTTAATGTAGATGCTACTCGTTTAGAAAAAACAAGGATTTTTGCTGCATTGAGAGACAAATATGAAGGAGTTGATGCAACTATGATTGAGCAAGATGAGGAGTATAAACTTTTTTTAAAGGTTGCTGAGGAAGTAGGAGAACAATTCAGAAATATGCAGGCTGAGTACGAACAATACAAAGAAGTAATTGATGCAAATCCAGAATACAAACAATATTACGATGACAATTTGAAATATAACCTGAATCCTGATTTTGATGATCGTTCAATCATTGGCGACAATGCCAAAGATATTAATGACAAAAATTATGGAAACAACAATTATGAAGGTCCAGATGCGTTGCACGGAACTCATGTTGCTGGTATTATTGGTGCAATTCGCGGAAATGATAAAGGTGGTGATGGGGTTGCTAATGATGTAAAAATCATGTCGCTTCGAGCTGTTCCAAATGGAGATGAGCATGATAAAGATATTGCTTTGGCAATTCGATATGCTGTTGATAATGGCGCACAGGTAATTAACATGTCATTCGGTAAAGCATATTCACCAAATGCACAGTGGGTTTATGACGCCCTTCAATATGCAGATTCAAAAGGAGTATTGTTAGTTCATGCTGCTGGTAATGATAATAAAAATGTGGATATTGAATCAAATTTCCCAACTCCAAAATATGCATTTCAAACAACTGAATTTCAAAATTTCTTAACTATTGGTGCATCAACAAATAGTATCTCTAAGTTGAAAGCTGAATTCTCTAATTTTGGTACTGGAACAGTAGATGTTTTTGCACCAGGACAAGAAATATACAGCACGCTTCCTGATAATAAGTACAAGGATTTGCAAGGAACTTCAATGGCTGCCCCAATGGTTGCTGGTGCTGCTGCATTTCTAAAGTCATATTTTCCAACTCTAACAATGACTCAAATTAAATTGGTTTTAACATCCAGCTCAGCGAAATATAACAAAGAATTGGGTCAATATGCTAAAAATGCGGGAGTTATCAATCTTGTTTCCGCGGTGAATGCCTGTAAGAAATTAGAGAAGAAGAAATAATAGAACCGGGTTAATAATACAACTTACTAAAGCAAAATTTTTAGAGATTAATGAAAGTTATAGATCATTTAAATAACTCAAAAGACACGCTCTTTTCATTTGAAATACTTCCACCATTGAAAGGCAAAAGTATTCAATCAATATTCGATGGAATTGATCCCTTAATGGAATTTAAACCGAAATTCATTAATGTAACTTATCACCGCGAAGAATATATCTATAAAGAAAGGGAAAACGGATTATTAGAAAAAATTGCTATTCGTAAAAGACCAGGCACTGTAGGTATTTGCGCTGCAATTATGAATAAATACGACGTTGACGCTGTACCGCATTTAATTTGTGGTGGATTTAGTAAGGAAGAAACAGAAAATGCATTAATTGATTTACAATTTTTAGGAATCGATAATGTTTTGGCTTTGAGAGGAGATTCAATTAAAACTGAGAGCACTTTCCGTCCGCATAAAGATGGACATGCATATGCCGTTGATCTAATCAATCAAGTTTCAGAAATGAATAGCGGAAATTACATTGTAGATGATGTGCAACTAGAGCCAACAGCATTTTGTATCGGAACGGCAGGCTATCCTGAGAAGCATTTTGAATCCATGAATATGACTACCGATTTGCATTATTTGAAAGGGAAAGTAGATGCAGGAGCAGAATATATTGTTACGCAAATGTTTTTTGATAATGAAAAGTATTTTGATTTTGTGAAATCCTGCAGAGAAATCGGAATTACAGTTCCTATTATTCCAGGTATAAAGCCAATTAAGAACCTAAATCATATCACGTTTTTACCCAAGTTTTTTAAAATTGATTTTCCCGATCAACTTTCAAATGCTTTATTAAAATGCAAAGACAACAAAGCTGTTGAACAAGTTGGTATTGAATGGGGAATCAAACAATCTCAAGAACTAAAAGCCGCAGGCGTTCCTTGTATTCACTATTACACAATGTCTAATTCCACTTCCGTTAAAGCAATCGCAAATGAAGTCTTTTAAATTAAACAGACAGAATATTTTACTTTTACTCATTTTAATTACTGCGATTAATTGTTTTTCACAGCAACCAAATAATGACCTAACAAATGCAGTGGTCATTGGGCAATTTGATA
>CAIUSK010000387.1 GCA_903901805.1 uncultured Flavobacteriales bacterium | reverse complement strand
TTTTGTCGGATTCATGTAATTTTTCGCTGCATAAAACAATATAGCGTAAATCAAAAGGGTGGCAAATCCTTCAAACCTACCAGCGCGATGTGTTTCACCTGCAAAAGCCAGCAAAGGATCATAAGCAAAAATAGACGCGAGCAACTGAAGAAAGACATACGACAGCAATAGCCAACTGATTAGAGTATTATCCCATCTTTTTTCTAAGATCAACAAACTTAATAGTGAGATTCCGGCCGCAACCAATAATGGACCTTTAATTGTGTCAAAAATATCACCAACATTTATTGGGATAATTACCACAGGAAGTAATGCAGCCAATATCCATAAAATACGATCAATCCAAACAGCGTATTTCGATTCCTGCGATTCTTCCAAGCTCATCATACGCAAATATACACTTAGTATTTACTGTTCAAAAGAATTGGCGAAAATTCTTGTAGGTTAGGAAATGAATTTTAACTATTTTTATCGACAAAAGGGTAAATAAATGAACTATTTCAGAAAGAAAAGTATTCAAGATATTCATAAGCAAATTGAAGCAGGCCAAAGTGATTCTCATGAATCATTAGGAAAACATTTAAAAACAAGAGATTTGGCAGCTTTTGGAATTGCAGCAATTATTGGAGCTGGAATTTTCAGCACAATTGGTCAAGCCAGTTACCAAGGAGGTCCTGCTGTTATTTTCTTGTTTTTATTTACAGCAATTGCTTGCGGTTTTGCGGCTTTTGCTTATGCAGAATTCGCTTCCATGGTTCCTGTTTCTGGTAGTGCTTACACCTACTCTTACGTTGCTTTTGGCGAGATTATAGCCTGGATTATTGGATGGGCATTGATTATGGAATACGCCATTGGAAATATTACGGTGGCAATTTCTTGGAGTGATTATTTCACATCGCTTTTGGAAAGTATCCAAATCAAATCAATTGGTTTAAATGGGATTCATTTACCCGAATGGATTCAAATGGATTTTATTTCAGCATACAATGGTTATTCCAGCGCCTTGTCTATGATGGAGGCCGGAAAAGTGTTTGCTACGCTGGACGCACCCATTCAGGAGGCCTACAACGCTTGGGTAAACGCACCCACTATTTTTGGACTGCATATAGTTTTTGATTTACCTGCTCTATTCATCATTATTTTCATTACTTGGTTGGTTTACCGTGGGATGAAAGAAAGTCGTAACGCATCAAACATCATGGTAATAGTCAAATTGGCTATCATTTTATTGGTTATTGCTGTTGGTATTTTTTATGTTGATACAGATAATTGGAATCCTTTCGCTCCCAATGGTGTTTCTGGAATATTAAAGGGTGTTTCTGCAGTTTTCTTTGCATACATTGGATTTGATGCAATTTCTACAACCGCTGAAGAATGTGAGAATCCACAACGTGATCTTCCTCGTGGGATGATGTGGGCAATAATTATTTGCACCATTTTATATATCATAATCGCATTGATTTTAACAGGTATGGTGAGTTATACAGAACTTGCTGTTGGTGATCCTCTAGCCTATGTATTTGAGAAACTAAACCTTAAATGGATGTCTGGAATTATAGCTGTTAGTGCTGTTTTTGCAATGGCTTCAGTTCTTTTGGTTTTTCAAATGGGTCAACCACGTATTTGGATGAGTATGAGTAGAGATGGTTTATTACCAAAGAAATTCTCAAAGATTCACCCCAAATACAAAACACCTTCTTTTTCAACGATTGTTGTTGGATTTATTGTAGCCGTTCCAGCATTGTTTATGAATTTGAAAATGGTGACAGATCTCTGCAGTATTGGAACACTCTTCGCATTTGTCCTTGTTTGTGGTGGAATATTGGTGTTGCAAAATAAAAAAGATATTCCTCGCGGCAAATTTAAAACTCCTTTTATCAATGGGAAATATGTTATGCCTATTTTGATAATCATTTCTTTTGGTCTACTCTTTACCAATTACAAAACGGAAACAATTGATTTTATAACCAATAAAAAGGAATTAAAATCAACTGAAGACATATTAAATGAACTTTCACCAGCTGAAGTTGCTTCGCTACGGTCAGCACATTTGAAATCAGATCCTATTCGAATGAAGGTTTGCAATAATGATATTTATACGTTTTATTCAGACACAAATAGGGTTCAATTAAGTTTAGCATTGAAACAAAATCCTTATAACAAAAGTGAAAATTTCTTTTACAATCAAGGATTTATTCATTTCGCTCACAAAATACCAATGTGGATTTTCATTGTATTTACCCTATTTATTTCGGTAATGGCCGTGAAAAATAATTTATCACTCATCCCAATTTTAGGATTGTTATCGTGTTTATATATGATGAGCCAGCTTGAGTTAACCAATTGGATCTATTTTTCTGGCTGGTTACTAATCGGGTTAGTTATTTATTTTGGGTACAGCGCAAGACACTCAAAACTGCATAAGAAAGCTGAGTAATTCAGTTGAATAAACCTATTTTTTAACTACTTTTGTAGTCCAAAAAAGTCAATTCCATGTTTGAAAATCTTACCGAGAAGTTTGAAAGAGCATTTAAAGTTTTAAAAGGCCAAGGTCAAATAACTGAAATCAATGTTGCTGAAACATTAAAAGAAGTACGTCGAGCTTTATTAGATGCCGATGTTAATTTCACAACAGCAAAAAACTTTACCAATACCGTAAAAGAAAAAGCCTTAGGTCGTAATGTACTTACTGCTGTTTCTCCAGGACAATTAATGATTAAAATCTGCCATGAAGAATTGGTAGAATTAATGGGCGGTAACGAGAGTGAAATCAATTTAAAAGGAAATCCTGCCGTTGTTTTGATGTCAGGTTTGCAAGGATCTGGAAAAACTACATTTACCGGTAAACTAGGAAACTATTTAAAAACAAAAAAAGGAAAATCAGTTTTATTGGTGGCTTGTGATGTTTATCGTCCTGCTGCCATAGATCAATTACATGTACTAGGTGAACAATTAGGAATTGAAGTTTATTCAAACAGAGAGGAGAAAAACCCAGTAAAAATTGCTCAAGATGCAATTCAATTTGCAAAAAGCAAATCATATAACGTTGTTTTAGTCGATACTGCCGGTCGTTTAGCGATTGACGAACGAATGATGGATGAAATTGCTCAAATAAAAGAATCCATTCAGCCTTCTGAAACACTTTTTGTTGTTGATGCCATGACTGGTCAGGATGCTGTTAATACGGCAAAAGCATTTAACGATAAGATTAATTTTGACGGTGTCGTGCTCACTAAATTGGATGGTGATACGCGAGGTGGATCAGCATTAACGATTAAGGCAATTGTTAATAAACCAATAAAGTTTGTAGGTACGGGAGAGAAAATGGATGCTTTGGATGTGTTTTATCCTTCCAGAATGGCCGATCGTATCCTAGGAATGGGTGATGTTGTATCTCTTGTTGAGCGTGCGCAAGAGCAATTTGATGAGGAGGAAGCAAGAAAGTTGCAGAAGAAAATCATGAAAGATCAATTTGATTTTAATGATTTTTTAGCTCAATTACAGCAGATAAAAAAAATGGGTAACATGAAAGATTTGATGGGAATGATTCCAGGCATGGGAAAAGCCATTAAAGACGTTGATATTCAAGATGATGCTTTTAAACACGTTGAAGCAATCATTCAAAGTATGACTCCAAAAGAACGTTCAAATCCCGCATTATTGAATAATTCTAGACGGTTAAGATTAGCAAAAGGAAGTGGCACAAATCTGATAGAGGTCAACAAATTAATCAAGCAATTTGACGACATGAAAAAGATGATGAAAATGATGAGTAATCCGAGAAATATGGCCAATATGATGAGCCAAATGAAAGGAATGAAAGGCGGAATGCCCGGAATGTAGTATTTACTATTCTGGCGCCAATCTCAAAACAATTCCATCTATTGACTCATGTAAATGTATTTGACACCCCAGTCGACTATTAGACTTAACGTGAAAAGCCTGATCAAGCATATCTAATTCAGAATCGCTTTGTTCTGGTAAATCTGTATTTGATTCTAAGTAACATTGACAAGTTGCACACAAGGCCATTCCACCGCACTCACCTAACACTGGTAACTCGTATGCTTTGCAAAGCTCCATGATGTTCATGTTCATATCTGTTGGCCCAACTAAATCATGAGAAACTCCTTCCCGATCAATAATTGTTACTTGTATTTCATTCTCCATGCTGCAAATTTAATAGGATTTCAATTATTATCAAGGTAAAATTAGTTTTTGACCTATCTGTAATTTATCCGATTTTAGTTTATTCACTTTTTTTAGTTGGGAAACACTAATCTTATATTTAGCCGCAATCTCCGACAACGAATCTCCTTTTTTTACCGTATAAGATTTATTTTTCTTTGGCGTTACGGTTGAGCTGTTGGCACTTTTATCCTTGTTTTTTGGAATTTCAAGAGTAGATGCATTTTTAGGAATTTGATTAACTGCCACAATTTTCTTAGGCAACTCTTTGATCTCCGAAGATATTGAATCCTTAATCTCTAAGGAATCTTTAATTATAGGTTGAAGCGGTTTTCTATCAAAAATAACTCGTTTGGTTGGATTGGATAAATACCTCGCATAACTTGTTAAGATTGCATTTCCGTATAATTCACCTTTTAAAACATACCCTTGCTGAGTTAAATGTATTTGATCGCTTTTAGCAATACCATTACTTAACCATTTTTTCATGGATCGTTTGCCACCAGAAATCGCAAAATAATCGTAAAAAACAACGTTATTCTTTTCAGCAAATCTTCGCAGAAAACTAGCATATTCAGCTGTTACAGAAATATTTTTTCCATTAACAGTGAAATCCTGTACGGTTGGAATAATGATACAAGTAGATGGTAAAACCTCCTTAATACGCTGAATCGATTTGGTTAAATTGGTGATGAAATAAGTTGAATCAAATTTTCCACCTGCCAGATCATTCGTTCCATAATCCAAGATAATTAAATCCGGATTAACTTGTTTCACTTGTTCCTCGAACAAATCTTGTTTTAAGAAACTCAATAAACTTGCTCCATTTATCCCAACAGAGTTATAGCTAACGCCTTTGTTACTTGTCGTTGAAAGCTGCATTCCGTAAAATTCAAATTCACGTTGCGTAGAATCAGTCTTATTTACTTGAAACTGAATGAAAGTACTAAACTTTTCAGGTAATTTCAATTCAATTTTGTTGTTTAATACTGGAGAGATTGCAACATTTGTCCATGGTTCGGTTTCTGTAATGCGATATTTCAACTGATAACTTGAATCACTTGTTTTTAAGAATAACGTTAATAAATCTACCCTTTTCAATTCCTCTTTTGGTGCATAAAATTGAATTTGAAATCCGGCTGTAGAATCTGTGGTTTTAATCGTAACACCTGATAAACCAAGCGGATGCTTAATGTCTTTATTGATGTTTTTAGAATTTGACCAAGAGCCAATCATTTTAGTTTTATAATCGTAAGCAGCATGTGTTCCTGCAGCAGCATAAGGAAATACAAATCCCCTACCCGAATAACCAAATATTTCTTGAAAATTCTCTCTTACAATTCCTGGTGCTTGATCATATTGAACATGAGAATCTCCAAAATGAAGAATTGTGACTTTTCGG
Organism: uncultured Flavobacteriales bacterium; assembly: GCA_903901805.1. Lineage (GTDB taxonomy): Bacteria > Bacteroidota > Bacteroidia > Flavobacteriales_D > Crocinitomicaceae > UBA952. The sequence continues at coordinate 349 of CAIUSK010000387.1, read as the reverse complement.
TCGTTCGCTAATTTTAATTTATCAAAGAGAGGTTTAATTGCATTCAAATTGTAATACTCAATCTCATTTGTATTATAATCAATAAAAGGCAGTTTTTTGGAGTAGCTAACTTGATTGATAATCGAAATAGAATCTAAGGATTTAATTTGCCCTTTGACGTATCCCACTAAAAAGAAAAAAAGAAAAAAGAATATTAATTTCATTCAATAATTAAAAAGAAATCAATTTACAAAAAAAACGTCGATTATTGAATATAACCGACGTTCTAAAGCTTCATATTTAAGGTATTTTAACCGATTTACTTGGTTTTATCCTTTCTTTTCAATTTTGAAATCACCACTTCTAACCC
>CAIUSK010000386.1 GCA_903901805.1 uncultured Flavobacteriales bacterium | reverse complement strand
CGTGCAGTTAACTTTCCCTGCTCATGCAATTTTTCAATTCGTTTTTTTCCGCCACCTAACGCAACAGTTGCCAATTCTCGTTCCAATGCACTTATTTTTAAGCGCATTTGATCCTCGTTGAAATTGAATTCTAATTCGTTTTTTGAAATAGCCATTGGTTTTCTTTTGCCGCAAATATACGAAAGGATTGTTGTTTAACTAAATGGATTGAGATTCAAATTGTGTAAATTCTTGTTCTGAACTCAGCTGGTATGGATCCACTAATTGAATGATGTCTTGAATTAAGATCATTTCAGGAAATTGCGTCGCCTGAATTTTTCGTTTGAAAGATTTTGATCCGATGAGCTGTATTTCTTCAAAAGAAGTTTTGGAAATTATTTTATAAAAACTTTTTCCATTGGAAAGCTTTCTAAAAAGTGGAAAATTCAATTCAAATTCAATCATTGTTGATACTAAATTACGTAATTTTGTCACAAATATTTTCTAATGCGTTTCCTTTTTTTCTTTCTGTTCTTTTTAACTAGTTTTTTCTCTATTTCACAAAAAAGAGTAGGTGTTTTTTATGCGGGTTTACGCGTCGATGCGGTAATAATGAATGATTTACTAAGTGTTAATCCTCCTAATGGCGTAACAAATAGATATACCAAGAAAGCTCTTTTTCCTCAATATATTCTTGATTCTCTTCATGCCCAAGTATTGAATTTCGCATCCCTTATTACGAAGGGAAAGGCAGAGTATATTTATAAAATTACGGAAGGTGATACAGTTTTTACTTTTACTGGAGGCGAAATAGAAGGATTTCCTCGAAATTCAAAAAAAGGTGCCTTGCCATCAAATTGTGATGAGTATTTGGATATTAGATTTAACATTTTGAGTATGGGGGGAAGCGAAATCCGATTACCAAATGGAAAACAATCGAGGCTTAAACCATCGTTGAGAGTAACCATCAATCGGTTGGATAAAATGGGTGTGCAACTTAATAAATACGTTTTCAATTTCACTGATTTTCAATGGAAACAGGGGACAAAAAAAACTATTTTTGTAAAAGGTGTAGTTGATAGAAGACAAGCTGTATTGCATCCTGAAGAACTCTATGTTTTGATAATGAAAGGTTTGGATATGACACAAGAAAAAATTCAACCGAATGAGTAAGAAATTGTATGTTCGAATAGGTAGTGATCCATCTAATGATCGAGTAATTCAGGGAATTGATCCATTTCACTCTGAATTATTCAGAGATACTGAGGGGAACGTATTTATTTCTGACTTAAATACACAATCGGGAACAAGAGTGAACAGTCGAAAATTGGATGATTATGTTCAATTGAATGAAAATGACAAAGTCTATTTAGCAGAAACCATTTTATTTGATTGGAAGAAAATACTGAATGAAATTGATGCGCCAAGCTTAAAAAAAGATCCTCAACCGGAAAGGGCTCAAAAAGTTGAAACAAATACTCTTGGTACTAAAACAAAATCGGCCCAACGAGATTATCTAGAAATTGCTATCATTTACGGGGCAATTTTATTGATGATTTGGATTATAAGTCTATGGTTTTAGTGTGGATGCCTTGATGGCATATTTTCCTTCTTTTGGATTATAGAAAAATCGAAATTCTTCCTCATTCAATTTTTCCAACACAGGTTCATCTACATTATAGTCTTGTTTTTCGGACGACGAAAGAATATTTGCCTTCATCACGCGAATATCTTTAGGTAAACTAACAGCAGTTGTCTCAAAAACTAAATGTAAAGCCTTTGCGTCTGGTGAACCAAATCCATCAAAAATTTTCCATCCAAAAACTAATTTCGGTTTTTTATTTTGTATCGTGTAAATGTGTTTGAAGCAGCTATTGCGAATACGAAAACTAACAATTACATCAGCGTAAGCATCACTCATTACTTTTTCAAATGATATTTTAAGTGGTGAAATAGGAGTGGAGGGGATTTCCATGGGCCCACTCATTGTTCCAGTTGCGCCATCGTAATAAAAAATATAATTGTATGGTCCCATGTATCCAATTTCAGCTACTTTACCCGGGTTTTTTGATTGTGATGCTTTTTCAACGGCATAGTTATATCGATTTACAGTCACCACAGCATCTTCAAAATTATCTCCATCTAATTGACTCTTATAAATGGCAAGGTTGTATTTTTCTGCAGCGGAAATTTCTAATTTTGATTCTACATAACGTTTGGCGATTGATTCAACTGGTTCTTTTTTCTCTGTTGAATTTTGCGTGCTTTCAATTTCTTCCGTTTCCCCGCACGAGCTTAGGAAGCACAAGGCACTAATTAGAAAAAAAAATGGTTGGAGTTTTATTCGCATTGTGCGAAGGTAATTATTTTTCATTTAAGACATTTTACTTTATCTAATCCCTTATTTTTCCTTTTTCTTGAGTAACTTCATATTTTAAAACGAAAAATTATGATGTCCCGATTATTTATTTCGCTATTTTTCTTTATTGCAATCAATAAAGTTATTTATTCTCAGGCCAGTATGTCAAAAAACACGGAAACTGACATTGCTGAATTAACGACTTATATTCAGAGTAAATTACCTATTCCGAATAAATTTCCTTTGTTGAAATTGTACGTTTCAGCCGGAAAGACTGTGAATTATATATCATTTGTTTGTCGAGCAAGTTCTTCCCAATATCATCAATTGAATTCGAAGTATTTTACTTCAGGATTCGTGATTAGTGGTTATACCGAAAAGGGTGATTCCTATGGAGTTTTTTCCTTGAGATTATTGGAGTCACAAATTCCTGAATTGTCTAATCCTATTTTTGCTTCAGTATACGTTGAACTTTCTGGAAAAAATCAACCACTATTGGAAAGAGCAGTTCATGATATGCGCGCCGATAGTGTTCAGATGGGTCTAGGATTGCCAGAGTCTTACACTGGAAAAGATGTGTATATCGGTGTCACGGATTGGGGATTTGATTACACCTCTCCCATGTTTTACGATACCGCTATGCAGCAAACACGTATTGTTGCAGCATGGGATCAATTTAAATTGAGTGGTTCTTCACCTGTAGGATTCGGTTATGGAACAGAATATAATACCTCTGCATCACTTTTAGCGGCAGGCAGTGATACAGCTAATATTTATTCGTTTGCCACGCATGGTTCTCACGTAGCTGGAATTGCCGGCGGGGGTGGAGCCGGAACGCCTAATCGTGGTGTTGCTTTTGATTCAAAATTTTTATTTGTGACTTTCTTAGTGGATGTGGCAGCTGTGTTGGATGCGTGGGAGTGGATGTATCAAAAGGCGCAAACAGATGGAAAACGCTTGGTAATCAACATGAGTTGGGGCTTGTATCATTTTGGAACGTTGGATGGTACCTCATTGTTAAGTCAAGCAATCACTGCTTATACGGATTTGGGTGTGGTATTTGCAAATTCAGCGGGTAACAACGGCAATGTTAATTTTCACATTAAAAAAACATTTTCAAATAATATTCTCAAATCTAAAATCGATTTTTATTCTTATGGATCCAATGCTAATATGTGGGGACAAAGCATTCATGCATGGGGTGAACCCGGAAATTCTTTTGCTAATGGAATAATTGTTACAAATGCTTCAAATGTCACTTTAGTTG
>CAIUSK010000385.1 GCA_903901805.1 uncultured Flavobacteriales bacterium | reverse complement strand
TTTCAAGTATTTTGTAGTATCTTTGCACCCTTAAAATTTAGTTTATGAATCGAGGTTTCGTACCTCACAACGTAAAAATCTATGGCAACAAGAATTCGTTTACAAAGACACGGTAAGAAAAACAAAGCGTTTTTTCATTTAGTAGCAGCTGATAGCCGTGCGAAAAGAGATGGTAAGTTTATTGAGAAATTAGGAACTTACAATCCAAACACAAACCCTGCAACTATCGATATTAATTTTGAAAAAACATTAAGTTGGGTTCAAAATGGTGCTGAAATGTCAGATACGGCGCGTGCAATTTTATCATACAAAGGTGTTTTATTTAAAAACCACTTGTTGAATGGAGTGAAGAAAGGAGCATTGAATGCTGAACAAGTTGAGGAGAGATTCAACGCTTGGTTAGCTGAAAAAGATTCTAAAATCACTGGTAAAATTGATAATTTATCCAAAAAATCAGATCAAGACAAGGCAGATCGATTGAAAGCAGAATCTGAAACGAATGCTGCAAAAGCAAAAGAATTAGAGGCTAAAAATTTAGTTGTTGAAGAAGCTCCTGCTGCTGAAGAAGCTCCAGTTGTTGAAGAAACTCCTGCTGTTGAAGAAGCACCAGTTGTTGAGGAAACTCCAGTTGTTGAGGAAACTCCAGCTGCAGAAGAAGCTTCAGAAGAGGCTCCAACTGAGGAATAATATTATTTTAAATGTACATAGAAGATTGTTTCAATCTTGGCTATATTGCGAAACTTCACGGATTCAAAGGTGAGGTTTCGTTGTTTTTAGACGTTACTGATGTAGGTAATTATACAGATCTAAAGCTAGTTTACATTGAATTAGATAGTCAGCTAATTCCATTTGTTATTGAGAATGTAAAGTTCATGCCTAAAGGTTTAGCTACGATTAAACTTAAAGGAATTGATTCCGAAGCTAAAGCCAAGGAATTAGTTAAAAAACGTGCTTATCTTCCGTTGACCATGTTGCCAGAATTAGGGGATACCGAATTTTATGACCATGAAATCATTAATTTTAGTGTTATTGATAAAAAAGAAGGGAAAATCGGGATTGTTGAACAAGTCATTGATTTACCGTCAAATCCTCTTTTGCAAATTTTAGATGGTGAAAAAGAAGTGTTGGTTCCATTGATTCCAGGATTAGTGACACTCGTTAATCGAAAAGAAAAAATTCTTGAAATCAATACCCCGGAAGGATTACTAGAACTATATAGATAATATTTGTCAACTATTTTTTCTTTTAAACAATTTCAAGTAGAGCAAGAAGGTGCATCTTTCAAGATTGGTACTGATGCAATGATTTTGGGATCGCTCATTACTTTTGATAAAGCCAAATCCGCATTGGATATTGGTTCTGGTACTGGAGTGTTATCATTGATGGTTGCACAAAAACATCCTGATTTATTCATTGATGCAATAGACATAGATGATGTTAACTGTCATTTAATGGAAGTAAATTTTACAAAAAGTCCATTTGACAATCGATTAAGGGTCATTAAACACGATTTTATTACCTTTCACTTTCAGCGTAAATACGATTTAATTTTTACAAATCCTCCTTATTTTCTTGGATCCCTTGAGAACAATGAATTACGGCAAGCTAGCTCTAGGCATTTTACTATTTCTTCCATGCGTGATTTTGTAAAAAAAATAACAGTTTGCTTAGAAATTGGTGGTTTAGTTTATATTATTTTACCAGCTGAAAATTTCTCGCAATGGGAGAATGTATTTAAAGAAAATCAAATGTTTCTAGATGAAATAATTGAAGTAGAAGGAAAACTAAATCAACTAATACGAATTATAGCTGTTTTTTCAACCGAATCGAAAGAACTGAAAAAGAATAAATTAATTATTCGCAATGAAAAGGGTTTGTATTCAAATGAATATATTGATTTGACGAAAGAATTTCATGCTCATGAATTAACTTCTGATTAATAAATCAATTATCTCCTGTTGGATGGAAATTCCTTCATCCTTGTTATACCATTTTTGGAGTTGCTCTTTTATTTCGTGAAAGTCTGTGTGCTTAATTACTAAATTCTTTACTAGTTCTTTAGCACCAATAGGTCTTGGTCCCCAATTGAAAAGATCTGTATTATTTTCTCGAACAATTAGCTTTGGAATCGCTTTTTTGCCATCCGTAAGATAATTTTCTATTTCAGAATCTTCATCTCTTATTTGAATTCTTACTTCAACTAAAGAGTTATAACTAGCTAATTTTATGATGAATGGGATAATTTGAGCTGCATCTCCACACCAGGGCTCAGAAATAATAATCCATTCTTGAGGTTTACTTATAGCAAGAATAACATCAATAGAATCATTTTTAATTACTCCCTTTTTTAACCACCTATTTTGTCGAGCGTAATTGAGTTTAGTGTACGTTAAAAATTCTTCAGAATTGTAGGGCGCTGTGGTAATTGTAAAATTGAGAATAGATTCGAAATACGTTTTATACGTTTGAAATGTCATGGTGTGGTTTACTAAAATAGTTATGTTACAAACAAAAGTAATTTATTTTCCTTTATTCAGCCACAACTTGACTTGGTTTTGAAAAATCAGATTAATTTTGGAAAATGATTTCTTTCGATAATACAGAAATTGCTTTTAAAAGCAAATCAAACGCTCAGTTAAGCAAGGCATATTGGTTGTTTAAAATTATCTCCTTTCCTTCCATTGTGAAAATCGGGAAGTTACTTATGCCAATTTCCTTAAAATTACACCTGCCAATTAAAGAGTTAATTAAATCAACTATTTTTGGTCAGTTCTGTGGGGGAGAATCCGTTGGTGAATGTACTCCAACTATTGAGAAATTGGGAGAATTTGGTGTTGGGACAATTTTGGACTATTCTGTGGAAGGACAGAATAGTTTTGAGCAAGTGGAGCATACAGTTCAAGAAATAATTCAAACTATTGAACGCGGAGCTGAGGATCCTTTTATTCCATTTGCGGTATTTAAAGTTACAGGAATAGCCGATTTCTCCTTACTTGAGAAGGTGTCATCAGATAAACCACTTTCAGACGAAGAAAAGTTAGAATACATGGAAGTGGGACAACGAATAAACCGTATTTGCAAAAGAGCCTATGAATGCAATTTACCCATTTTTATTGATGCTGAGGAGTCTTGGATACAAAAAGCGATTGATGAGATTGCTTTTGAAATGATGCTCCAATACAATAAGAATCAAGCAATTGTGTACAATACGTTACAAATGTATCGGTGGGATCGTTTGGACTTCTTGAAAAGTTGTTTTGAAATTGCAGAACATCACGAAATAGTTTACGGTGTGAAATTAGTACGGGGTGCCTACATGGAAAAAGAACGTTTACGCGCTGTGAAAGAAGGTTATCCAACACCAATTCAGTTGGATAAATTAGCAACAGATACTGATTTTAATGAAGCATTAGATTTCATTGTTGAAAACCACCATAGATTTGCTTTGTGCGCAGGAACACACAATGAGGAAAGCTCTATTTATTTAACCAAATTAATGGATAAATTCAATATCGACCCTTCAAATAATAGATTCTATTTTGCTCAGTTGTTAGGTATGAGCGATCATATTTCATTTAATTTATCTCACGATAAGTATAATGTGGCTAAATATGTTCCCTATGGCCCCGTTAAGGAGGTCTTGCCTTATTTGCTGCGTCGAGCTGACGAAAATACATCTGTTGCTGGACAAACAGGTAGAGAACTATCTCTTATTCAACGTGAAAAAAAACGAAGAAAGATTAAACGATAAATGAGCTAACGGAAACTATGATATTCACCTCGACGGGTGGTTAATAAGTTCCTAAGTATAATTTATGTTTTTTTATTGTCTCGTCAATCATTTAGGTTATATTCGCATAACAAATTTTCGATAATGTCACTTTCTGATACCTTATTTTCTTTTCAACCAATTGAACAATCGCATGTAGGCGAAGTAGATTGGGATAATCTTGCTTTTGGTAAAATATTTTCTGATCATATGTTTCTTATGGAATATTCTGATGGTCAATGGCAAGCAGGTGAAATCATGCCTTTTCAGCCGATTCCAATGCACCCTGCCATGTCAGCTATTCATTATGGTCAATCTATATTTGAAGGATTAAAAGCGTATCGCAATGATGCAGATGAAATAATGATTTTTCGGCCAGATATGAATGCCAAGCGATTTATTGAATCTGCGGAACGTATGTGTATGCCTCCCGTTCCTGAAGATTTATTCATTGCATCGGTAAGAAAATTGGTTGAAATAGACAAAGCATGGGTAAGTAACAAAGAAGGATATTCTTTATACATACGTCCATTTATGTTCGCAACTGACGAATTAGTTGGGATTAAACCAGCCGAGACGTATAAATTCATGATTATTACCTCTCCTGTAGGATTCTATTATTCAGAACCGGTTCGAGTAAAAATAGAAGAACATTACACACGTGCAGCGAAGGGTGGAGTAGGAAGAGCTAAGGCTGCAGGTAATTATGGTGCTTCTTTGTATCCGGCTAAACAATGTCAATTAGAAGGATTTCACCAATTGATTTGGACAGACGCTGTTGAACATAAATACATTGAAGAATCAGGTACGATGAACATCGTTTTTCAAATTGGCGGAAAGTTGATTACTCCTTCAGAAGAATCTGATACCATTTTGAGAGGTATTACAAAGCGTTCTGTTCTTGAATTGGCGAAAAGTTGGGGGGTAGAAGTAGAGGAAAGAAAAGTTTCTGTTGAAGAAATTGTTACTGCTGCTAGAAATGGCACTTTAGAAGATGCGTTTGGCGCTGGAACGGCTGCTACAATTGCTCAAATTGCGATAATTGGTTACCGAGATGAACGGTTAGAATTACCATCTTTTGAAACAAGAACCTTATCCAACAAAATAAAATCTCACATGGAAGACATCAAACTTGGGAAAATTCCAGATGAAAATGGTTGGTGTTTGAGAGTGTAATTGTGGAAATTGGTTCATTTTGCATCTATTGATTAAGATGTTTAAATTTATTCTTTTTGTTTTTTTTCTAGCTAATTCCTATTTGTTTGCTCAAGTAGTTAAATACCGTTTCGTTGATAAAAAATCAGGCGAATCAATCCAAAATGTACAGGTTTCTTTCCAGATTTGGAATTCAGG
>CAIUSK010000384.1 GCA_903901805.1 uncultured Flavobacteriales bacterium | reverse complement strand
CCAATTCTTGGGCTTTTAGCACCTTCAAAATCTGTGCTTCTGTAAACTTTGAATTTTTCATACTGCTTTTTGCTGTTTTAAAGTTAAAACTCTATTTTTAACTTGTCGCAAAAAATCAGCCCTTTACCCTATAATTAAAAAACTTTAGTTGTTTTTAGTTCGCTCTTTGGGAAAAGATCCGTCAAAAATCAAGAGGTGAAAAAGTTGATTTGGAAGAAGGTAATGACGATTAAAATCGTTTTAGTTCTAACATTTTAATCGCAAATGCTTTATGGTAATTAAAAATTAAATTTATAATTCAACCGTAAAATATAGTTAGAATTCTGCTTCATAAAAACATCCCTGAAGCCAAATCCGATTACGAGCCGCTGTTTTTTGGTTAATTCAACTTCTGTACCCATAAAATAGCGCACTGCTGTGGTGCCACCAGAAATAATTACCTCATCGTCAGTATAAACAACATCTCTGTTCCATCGGTAAAAATGTTCAACTGACCCGAAGGGTGAAAGAATAAAGTTCTTTATATCTTGTCTAAAAGTGATTTTATTTCTAAGCACCGAGCTATTGCGTTTAAATTGATAATTATCCATTTGCTGGGCAATTGTCCAACTCAATTTTGTGCGCTTAGAAACATCAGCGAGTCTTAAAAATGAAACATCTAATCCAACACTTAGTCGGTTATTGAAGGTATATATTTTTGAATTCAATCCACTGTATCTGTTGTTTTCGATGGAATTTCTATATTTTACAAACGTTTCAATTCCCCTCGTCCAATTCTGTGCGAACTTGCCTTCCACATTGGATTTATCAAATTCACGGGTGTTTTTTAGACGGTATTCATATCCGGCCTCAAGACTGAAGATTTTGCCCAACGATTTGTTGAAGCTTGCTCCTGTCCAAATAGAAAGCTGGGCAAACATATTACCGGTAATAAAAACAATACCGACAAAAAGGATCAAACTTCGTTTATTAAAAGAACACACTGAATTCTCCACTATCAATGATTTGTTTTTTGTCTGTTATTTGAACTGTTTTTGAAACACGGTTAAATTTCCCATTTTGCAATGTGTCCTCAGAAAGGGCGTAGATCGTGTACGTTCCATTTTGTAACCCTTCAAATGAAAACTGACCATTTTCATCCGTTCTCACCGAATTAGTAGAATAGGCATTTTGACCATAAATAATATATACGCGTTCTCCACCTCTTCCAAATGTATTCCCTAATGTGTTTGGATTACCTTGATTTGACACATCTACTGTAAATGGTGTAGAGTAATCATTTGCATCCACAACTTCACCCGTTACGTTCGAAGTAATGGTCAGTATATCTTGGGTTAAAGTCAGACTAAAAGGTAAGCCGCTTAGTTGCTGAATAGAATCTAATGTACGTTGTGCAATCTCTAAATTTGAATCACTGTAATTAAAGGAAACAGGAACGCCAATTCTACCTTGTAATTGCGGGTCTGCGGAAGAAATCCAAGTGGGATTTGTGTAGTAAATATAATATAATTTAGAACTATCGGTAGAATTTAATAACCAATAGTCACCATGTTCAATGGTAGCACCTGTTGTAAAAGAAACGGTAGTGATTTCTTTATCACCGAATGAAAAATCTTGTCCGTTCAGTTGTCCTCGAATAGCAGAAGTGCCTCCCGGACCTTCAATTTTTTTACACGAGGTTATTAGAATTAGTAAGGAGAGAATAATAAAAGACTGTCGCATAGTTTATCGATTTAATATAATTTTAGTTGTTGTTTTGTTTTGAAGTAATTCAATTAAATAAAGGCCATTCTGTAGTTCAGAAAGATCAATAGTTGATTGTGAATTAATAGTTTCTTTAGTAATAATTTTTCCAAAAACATCTTTAATAATGAGAACATCGGTGCCATTTAATCCAGCTATTTTTAGACTTGAATTTGTAGGGTTTGGATAAAAGATAATTGCATTACTGGCTATATTTTCAAGTCCAACATTTGTGCAAGAACCAAACATGTTATTATCCATCCAGGCTAGTCTCCCAATTGTCCAGGATTTCATAAAATCAATTTCCTCTTGGTAAGTTTGACCGATAAAATTATTCGGCCATACATAGGTTCCTAAAATTGGCCATTTACTGTAATTTCGCGCTGCAGGAACCTCCAATACGGCAGCTAGGCTATCGATATAGTTTGTGAGATAATCATTACTTAATATGCTGTTTCGAAGATTAAACCATCGACAATTAACTTCATTGGCATACAATGAATCTTCTAACATTCTTTTCCACCAAAAAGGATTATCAAGTCCCCCGGCGCAATAATTATTAAAATCAATTTCCCAACCTGTTGTATCCCCTCCGAGGCAATAATTAGCATTTCCCCATCCAAGGTTGAAATCCCACAAAGGCCCGGCCACCAATTTACCTCCTTCACTGAACCGTTTTTTATGTAAAAAAGTGGAGATTCTATATCCGTCAACATTTTTCGATAATTCATTTACAAGCATAAAGTCGATGAATGATTGAACATCAATGAATTTTCTGAAGCCATCAACCGGATCCAAAAAATTATTTCCAGCTAAAGTATCTTCCCAAGCAGTGATGTAATTTTGAATATACTCCAATTGAGCGGGTTGTAACTCGGTAATTTCCGGATCATGTAATTGATACTTAATTGTGTTCGTGCTAGGTGCGCTCGCTAAATGCGGGGAAGTCCAAGCAACAATTCCGCCAGCAGTTGTTTTATCAACTTTTACGATATAACCACCCGTTAGTTCATTTTCCAAGGTGTCTTGCGGCAATAAAGGGTCGATGTTTACTCTTCCCGGATTGATTTTTATACGCTCCATGAATACGTATACGCCAATGTATTCATTGTTTAGAACAACTTCGCACAATTTTGTTCGTGGAGAATAATTCCCCATTTGGTTTCCGATATGATAGGTTAAAATGTTTCTAATTAAACTTTTGTCTGTGTAAGGAGCATACAAAATCCAGTCATTATCACTGGGCCAATCAAAAATAGACACGTTGTAATTCGATGAATCTGGCCCCCATGTTTCTAATCCATAGGATTTCATTGGAAAACCGTTTGAAGAGGATCCACGGCGCTCAATGCCAATTTCCCCATAAAATTCATTGTAAGGATCCGTAATAGAATTTAAATTTCCATCTCCATTGAAAATAATTCCCATGGTAGCATGAATTTTTGGTTCATCAGGAATTTCAATGTTATTGGTATTCAAAACAACGATTGGAAGTGTAGATGTAGATAATGAAACCGGCGGAATAAACCAAGTTGGAGTTGGATAATAACTCGTGTTACTATTGTTAACACCAACCGATAAGAATGGCCTGCACGATAAATCAGAAGAAGCCGCAGTTTGATTGTGTACTTCAACACAAATTACATTTACTCCTTGAACCAAAGGAGCTGGAAAATCAGCAATATCAAAATAAAACTGATCAGGATATTGATTCTGATACAGCCTTGCCTCGTGTGAAATTTCGCCCAATTGATTATAGGTAGGTTGACCAGCTGAAGTAATTCCATTTCTAACCACCTCAACACCATTGATGTATGCTACAAAAGCATCATCATAATCCATGTTTAAAATGACTTTCTTTATAATAGAAAGATCTGAAATAGTAAATTCTTTTCGCGCAAAAACAGAAATGGATGAGGTGGGAATCGTTGTGCCATCGTCACCATCAGCAAATCCAAAACCACCATTGCCGGTATTCCAAGCAGAAGCATTAAATCCTGGCTGAATCCAGTTCATGGAGGTGGAGGCGTTTGGTACAACATACCGCCAAGAAGAAGAGTCATATACAATTGTTTCCCAATGATCAACCTGAGCGAAAAGGTTACTAATTCCAATGAAAATCAGGGCAGTACATAGGGTAATGAGTTGCTTAACCCGGCTTATAATTTGACTCGGCATACCTTTACTTGAAAAACTAACTAATTAAAAAAGTACTGTAAAATTAGGTGTTTTATTTTCAATGTTAATTGAATATTAAGGCGCGAATAGCTAATAATTTTTAAGTGGCTATTAATCAGTTGATTGCAAAAGTTCACTTTCCAAGTCTTCTCCAGGCAATTCCAATGCTTTAACGGCTTGAATGGCATTTCCGGCTATTCCTCGAATGGAGGCATGCATATCAATGGTGTTATTGATGACTTTTTCGATTTGTTTTTCGCGTTCTTTCCAAATTCGTTGCATGGCTCGTTTTTCACTTTCCAAGGCTGATTTCATGGACGAAAAACCTTCCACAATGGCTTCCACTTGCATTCTGAAACTATTACTGGTCAGATATTCATACAATAATTGCATTTTATCTCCTTTGTTGACCTGAGAGCCTATTGCACTACTCACTTGAATGATCGACTCGCGCAACACCCCACATAAGCCTTTAAATTCGTCGTAAGAACAAACCCAAACGCCATCCCGCAAGCCCATACGTTGCATGTCTGACGGCATCGCTTCAGTTACTAAAACACCAATATCCGCTCCTTTTTCACGCATATCAGCTTTAAATTTCTCGATCCATGACCCTTGAAAATCTTTAGTACGCTTACTTTCGTAATATATCTTACCACAATTTTGCTGGCTAAAAGTGTTTACCGTTTGAATACAGTCTCCACCCCGGGCTCCTTTTTTAATTTCTTCGATGGAGTCTAACGGAAATTGCGCCTGCAACCATTCTTCAATGGCTAGCTCTTGAACCTCTCCTTGCAATTGCATAGAACCCTGCTCTTGCTTGCGTTTCATTTCTTCGGTCAAGCGTTTTTGATCATCCAACTGCTTTTGAAGATCGCGCATTTTTAGTTCATTTTTATCTTCTTCCGATTTGCGAATCTTTTCCTTCTCTGTTTGTAATTGTTCGTTTAATTTCTTTTGAGATTCTGCTTCAACAATTCCTTTAACTTCCTCTTTTTCACGCTTCAATTTTTCGATTTCAGCTTTCGTTCGATTGAGCTCTTTTACTTGTTCCGATTTTTGATTTAATTCTTCCTGCAACACCTTAAATTGATCTGCTTGCTCTTCCGAGAGTTTTAATTTAAGCTTGCTTTCAATTGCGATTCGTTCCTCCTTCAATTGCTTTTCTAAACGATCCTGAAACAATTCGTTTTCTTTCTTTTTACGTTCTTCAAATTCTTCTTTGGCAGAATTCAACGTTTCCATTTCCTTTTGGTATTTCTGCTTCTCCTCTGTTAGTTGTGCCTGATATTTTTGACGAATTTCTTCTTCTAATTGATGGGATAATATATCGTTTACATCGATTTCTGTTCCGCAGTTAGGGCATTTTATGTGACTTTCAGAAGACATGGTATGGTGTTTTAATTTTTACGCAAAAATTGGTTAAAAGCACTCAAAGGTAGTGTTTTTTTTGTGTGAATGTTACTTGTTATATACCTATAAACCGAAACATTCTTATCTTCGTTGAAAATTCACTATGGCATTTTTTTCTCCCGATTATTTACAGTTTTTCATAGAACTGGCAGGAAATAACAATAAAGATTGGTTTGATTTGAATCGAAAACGTTATGAACAAAATGTTAAAAAACCGTTTGCAGATTTCATTCAGCACATCATAAAAAGCTTGGCTACAAACGACTCTAGTTTTGAAGGTTTAGAAGTCAAAGATTGTGTTTTTCGAATTAATCGCGATATCCGCTTTTCAAAAGACAAAACACCCTACAAAATGATGTGTTCTGCGGTTGTTACACCAGCTGGAAAGAAAAGTAAGGCGGTTAACGGAGTTTATATTGAATTGGGGCCTGAGCACATGCGGGTTTATGGTGGCGTATATGAAATTGATAAAGAAGATTTAGAAACCGTTCGGGATGCTATAGCTCAAGACATTTCCAAGTTTCAAAAAGCTTATAAAAACGCTCGTTTTGTCAAAACATTTGGTGAAATACTCGGTGATAAAAATAAAATTTTGCCACCACATTTGCGTGATTCAGCCGCAATAGAACCCTTGATTTTCAATAAACAATGGTATTTTTACACGCAATTTGAACCTGAAACCATTTTGCAAGAAAATTTGGATGAAATTGTTCTCAATTGCTATGAAGCTGGTCGACCGGTAGAATCTTTTTTTAATGAATTAATTAAACGATAAAATGAAAAAACTATTATTCTTACTCCTTCTTTCAACAAGTGCTATTGCTCAAAAAAAAGAAATTTCATTGAACGAAGCAGTATTGCAACAAGGTCGAAAATTTGCACCCGATCGCATTACCAATTTTCAGTGGATTCCGGGAGGTTCTGCATACTCGTATTGCAGTAAAGATTGGACAACATTATACAAGTCAGACGTTAGTTCACAGAAGGAACTAGAACTTACCAAAATTACTGATATAAATAAAGTGCTTTCTACTGATTTCCCTAATTTCTTTGGAATGGAGTGGATAAACGATCACGAAATCAGATTGAATAATGGAGCAAAAGTCTATTCTTATGATGTTAATTCCAAAACAGGAAAGAAAATTATCGTTGTAGAGCAAGATGCTGAAAATCAATTGTTTCATGCTGTAAGCCAACAAATGGCTTATACCTTAACCAATAATTTATACCTACTAAAATCAGACGGGAAAAAGATCGCAATTACCAAAAACACGGACAAGAATATTGTTTCAGGTCAATCCATTGCGCGCAACGAATTTGGAATTTCCAACGGAATTTTTTGGTCAGAGAACGGAACTTATTTAGCATTTTATCAGAAAAATGAAACCAACGTTCATAACTATCCCTTATTGGATATCAATGCTACTCCCGGAGAATTAACTCCAATTAAATATCCAATGACGGGTCAACAATCAGAAGAGCCTAGGGTTGGAATTTACAACATCAAGAAAAATAAAACCGTGTACATCAATCCTCGAGGATCGAAAGATGATTATTTCACCAATCTAGCCTTCACACCAGATGAAAAATTCATAGTAGTTGCGGAAGTAAATCGAGATCAAAACCACATGTGGCTGAACGTTTACGATGCAAAGACTGGGAAATTTGTAAAAACACTGTTTGAAGAAACGAATGACAAATGGGTGGAACCTGAGCACCCGGCTTATTTTCCAAACAAGACTTCAAACAATTTCATTTGGATTTCCGAAAAAAGTGGATTTGATAATCTATACTACTATGATTTTGAAGGAAAGCTCATCAAACAATTAACCAATCATTCTTTTGTGGTAAAAGATATTTTGACAACTAGCAATGATGGTAAGACAATCTATTATTCCTCTACAGGTCCAAACCCAATGAACACCTTGATATATTCGGTAGACTTTGAAGGGAATTCCAATTTGGTGACACGTGAAGAAGGAACGCATGCTTTTTCTTTATCGGCTGATGGAATTTATTTTTACGATGCCTTTTCAAGTGGAACAGAGCCACACAAAGCAATGTTGTGGACAAACAATGGAAAAATGGCTAAACCGCTGATCACTTCTAAAGAAAAATTAGATGACTATGTAGTTGGTCAAACAGAAATAGGAACAATTAAGGCAAAAGATGGAGCCGATTTATATTATCGCATGATCAAACCTGCTGATTTTAATCCATCCAAAAAATATCCGGTGATGGTGTATGTGTATGGAGGTCCACACGCACAAATGGTGACCAATTCATGGTTGTATGGTGCTAATTTATGGATGCATTGGATGGCCAATCAAGGATACATTGTGTTCACGTTGGATAATCATGGATCCGGCGAAAGAGGATTTGCTTTTGAATCTCAAATACACCGTAAATTAGGTGACGTGGAAATGGAAGATCAGCTTCTTGGAGTAGATTTTCTTAACTCTTTGCCGTATGTGGATGGAAAAAGAATGGCAGTGCATGGTTGGTCTTTCGGTGGTTTCATGACCACTTCGTTGATGTTGCGTCAACCGGGCGTTTTCACCACTGGAGTAGCTGGCGGACCGGTAACAGATTGGAAATACTATGAAATCATGTACGGAGAGCGCTACATGGATCGTCCGGAGCAAAACAAAGAAGGATACGAAAAGGCATCTTTATTGAATTACGCCGACAAATTGCAAGGAAATCTCTTATTGATTCACGGAACCATTGATGACGTGGTTGTTATGCAACACAATTACGCCTTGGTGAAAAAGTTCGTAGAGGCCGGCAAACAAATGGATTTCTTTCCGTATCCGATGCACAAACACAACGTGACGGGAAAAGACCGCGCGCATTTGATTGAGAAAATTTTGATGTATATTCTGGAGAAGAATAAGTAAAAACCTTAGTTCGGTTATTTCTTTATTTGCAACCCCCTTAAAAAGACAATTTCCTCCTTTAACGAATCTATTAATTTGTTGTAGATTTCATGCTCATTGGAGGAAGGTGTTATATTCATCTTCGTAGCT
>CAIUSK010000383.1 GCA_903901805.1 uncultured Flavobacteriales bacterium | reverse complement strand
GATTCTGAAAAGTGTTGTGTTTGATTCATTTTTTTTCAATTACAAGTTTTACATGTGGCTCCTCCAAGAATCGAACTTGGATCTAACGTTTAGGAAACGCTTGTTCTATCCGTTGAACTAAGGAGCCTTGGGAAGAATTACAAAAATAACGTTTTTTCTTGGTCTCAAACGGAAAATATCACTACTTTTGTGCCGGGCAAGTCTCTTGCGACCAGCTCCCTTCAAATCCTCCAGGACGGGAACGTAGCAAAGGTAGTAGGTTGTAGCGGTGCGACAAGAGTAGCTTGCCCTCTTTTAAAAAAGAAAGGTTTAGTTTAAAACCGCGTTATCCTTACATTTATAAAACCAATATCTTTTCTTACAGAAATTATTTCTGTTACACGTAAAAATAATTTTAGATAATCTCTTTTCGATTAATTTAAAGAGTAGCTAATTGTATCACTGTTGATTTCAATCAGGAAATAGTCATTTCCAGCAATTTTCTGAATTTTCTGTAGGTTTTGGGTTAATATTTTGATTAGTGCTATAGTTGAAATGTTTCCCAAACCAATTTTAATCAACTTTTTAGGTGAGTTTTGTAAAAAATGAGAATTTCTAAAATCAACATCTTTTGTCAAAACGATGTAGTCATTTTTATCTGCAAATTCACAAATATCTTTGTCTTTGGTATTCCATCTATCCAAAATTTCATTTACATGGATAGCGTCTAAATTATTGATTCTAAAAAACGTAACTATTTTATATGAAATATGAACATCACAAAGCAATTTCATTATTACGCAACGTCTTTTATGGAACGACCTGCGAGAAACAATTTAGCGAAATTCAAACAGGCCAATATATCTTCTTTTTCTAATTCTGGATGATCTTCCAATATTTCAGTAATAGACATGCCTGAACCCATCATATCAAGAATGATTTCAACAGGCCATCTCATGCCTCTTACACAGGGCTTTCCATGGCAAATTTCCGAGTTTATTGTAATCCTTTCTAATTGATTTTTCATTGTTTCCTCAAGTACGCTAATTTAAATCTTTCTAATCACTTTTCCAAACACAACCGATCAATTTTTAATGTGCGCCGCCAATAGAACGATATTTTATGATTTAGTTAAACCTGTTGTGCGACATGAAATTGAAGTTGACAACTTTTGAATTAGCAAAAGTTCGTCAGAGCTCGGGATACCTTCACTGTATTTTAAGATGAAATCAATAGTTCGTTTAACTGATAAATTCTTGAGTTTGCGTTCTAATAATTTTGCTTCAGATTTAGTTTCTTTCTCTCCTTTCCACAAAAGTATCCAAGGGGCACCAAATTGAGTTGCTTTTTCATAACCACGATTGTGGCGATCTAATCGATCTAAAATATTGCTAGTTTCTCCTTTGTAGAAGGAACCAAGTTTGGGAGAATATAAAATATAGGTGTAAAACATCTCTAAAAACAAAAACCCCGACAAAATTGTCGAGGTTTCTTTGTAGCGGGAACTTTGCGAATTTCTAACCTTTTACCTGATTACTACCGAATCATTTTTACCCATGATTTTTTGTTTGAGGAGTTAATAAAGACCCCAAATGAGTGAATTTGTTTGTCAGGCACTTGGTCAAGCAACTTATTTTTAAAATACACTGTACTTTTCTCAAAAACCTACTATTTATTGTACAAGGAGACTATTCAATTGATCAGTTTGAATACCTCATTCGAGGATGCGAAAACCAATTTGTGTCCTTGGAACCATCTATACAATAGATAGTGATAAAATAATAAAAGTAAAGAGTAAATGAAATGAAAGAAGTAAATGTAAATGTGGTACTCAATGATGTACCAATGGGAAGTATGAATGACAATATGGTACCAACTGGAGTAACAATAAACGGTAGAGTGTATTACGAACTGAAATTATTTTGCAAGAAATATAAGAACCACTCAGAAAGTAAGGTAAGGCGAAAGCTGAGACTGTTAGAACGTAGCAATTTTGCCATGTACGTCTATCGACTCATGAATAAACTATTTGTGTCTGAAGCGCTATTAAACCTTAATTTGGATAGCTTCAAAAAGACCAAGGACATCAAAGGTAACTACTTGGCTTATTTAAGTGGCTTTGAGTGGGATTTCTTCGGCTGTGTGCGGTATTCTCACAAATTGCAATTGAATAGCGTAAAAGAGCGTATGGAACGCTTAGGGAAGAAGTTAGCGACCAAATACAAGGGTAATGAAGTTCGTTTATTTTATACGGTGGAACAAAACCCAGACCTTAGTGGTTATCATGCCCATTTTTTGTTGTGGCTGGATGCAGAAGACAAAACAGTGTTTAAACAATTCACCGAAAACAGTCTAAGGGGAAAGAGCGACAATCAAACGGTGAATACGTTTATGGAACGCTTCAATCCAAATGAAGGTGGTGTGGCTTATATCCTAAAGGAAATTAATTTGAACCCTGATGGGTTTGATTTGATTTGGAAGAGGTGATAAAATCATTTAAAATTTTTGCATAAATTAAATAGCCTTGAGGTTTTAGATGAATTTGATCGTAAGTTAATTCGTTTGTCAAAAAGCCATCTTTTGCTAATTCTTTATTTAGGTCGATGAAATTGACGTTGTCTTTGGATAGAGACCTTAATTTATTATTTAGCAATTCGACATTTTTATTTATCGCAATGGAATTAGGGTAATTCTTTGCCACCGAAATTACACTTGTTATACCTAAAATTGTTTTTTGGGACTTTAATTTGGAAATTATTTTCTTGTAATTGCTGATTATAGTGTCTACGGGTATGTCTGAGCATATGTCGTTTATACCTATTTCAACGAAAAGGTATTTTGGTTTGTAGTTAATGGCTCTTTCTATTCTATTAAATACACCTTCACTTACATCTGAACCGATTCCCAGATTTTTAACAGAATTAGACTTTAATAATTGTTCCCAAAATCCACCTTGCGTAATTGAATTACCAATCATTACTATTTCATAATTGGAAATTGTGTCTTGGTCAAAATAATTTTCACGTGAGTGCCACTGAAAATTGTTTAAATAAGAATTAGTCGTTTGCGTTTGCGATTGGGTAAACAACTTTCGATACACTCTTTGAGGATAGTTTTCTCGAATGATAATAATTAACAGAAGTATGCAAAGAAAGATATTTGTGATGTAGCTTATTTTTTTCATTTGTTGTTGTGTGATTTTCAACTAGGGTAGAGTCTAATCCAACAACACATAAAAGCCCAAAATTTTGACTTCAAAATTTCTGCGCCAAAATTTTCAAAAAATGGTTTGCGTATTTGAACACGGCTTTGATACTGGGAGACCTGCCAGTACGGGGGGCTAACGGTGGCAGGGGATACCCCTCATGCTTAAACGAATAAAGAGACTCTGTCCCAATTTGATGACCAAGTTCATTTCTCGGTAGTTTGTGGACTCAAACAGCTATGAAACTGGATCAAACAACGCTTTTCATTCCGTTTATTTCCAAAATTCACCGCTCTCCAAATTAAAATAGTGTATTTAACTATAAATTGTTATTTTCGCATCAAACGGAGTTGTTATTTATTTAGACTCTAGTTTAAGTGAGACACAGATTTTCTGCGAAAAACTTGGCTGTAAACTCAAAAAAGTGTTATTTTGAAAATACATCAGAATAATTACACCTTATGAGCAAAACAGCCTATTACATGCGAACATCCCACTACCTTCAAAATATTGACACCCAACTTGACAAAGTTGAGGAAGGTTGGAAGGTATACAAAGACGAAGGGATTAGCGGTAGAATATACTTTGCAGATAGACCAGCGGGTAAAAAGCTACTGGAAGACCTTGCAAAGGGTAAAGTAGATTCGGTTATCACATTACGTTTGGATCGTCTTGGAAGGGACACTGCCGATATTTTGAACACAATTAAGCTAATCCATGGATTCGGTGTTCCAATTACATCCAAGAACGAAGGAATTACCACACTAATTCATGGTAAGGAAACTCCAATGACGAATCTTTTGATTAATATCTTGTCGGGACTTGCGGAATTTCAGTACCATCAGACCCGTGAGAAAGTATTGGATGGAATTAATTTGGCAAAAGCCCAAAACAAATATAAGGGGCGTAGAGTGGGCGCAACTGAGTCAATAGAAAAACTCATGTCAAAGCCAAAGGTCAAGAAAATAAAAGAGTTGTTGGACGCCAATGTCGGCATTAGAGCCATTGCAAGGACGGTGAATTGCTCCGCAAACTACATTTACAAGGTAAAAAGTTATTACGAAACTGTGTAGCCATTTGGTTTTGTAAATTCTGTTGTTTATTATTATAACAGAAGCCAAAAATTGCTACCACTTTGACTTCTCTTCAAGGGCATTGGTTTCCCCTGAATGTAAAATAAATCCTATGCCGATTAAAAAAATGGATTAGGCATTCGATAAAAGTTGTCAAATAACAGTTTAGGTGATAGCATCCATCCTTGGGCTATCACAGAAGAGGAATTGAAGCGTTTTACGGGATTTTCGGACATGTCCGAAGAAGAATCCAAGCTAGTTAGAGAAACGCTTGTCAGATTGGCTATAATAGCCATGGAAATCAACTAGCAATCATAATAATTAGGGAGCCGCGAGGCTCCCACAACAAACATAAAAAATTTAAAGAAATGAAAAAATTAGACTCATTCAAGGTTTTCCAGAAAACCGAAAAGGAAGAAATAATCGTAAACAAAGTTTTAATCGGTTATTCAAGAATTAGCTCAAAACAACAAGAATCAAATTACAGTATTGCTGACCAAGAGAAGTCATTAAGGGAATATGCCCTTCAAAATAATTACGAAATGCGTGAGATTATTGGCGGGGTTTCGGAAAGTGCCAAGGGAGATTTCACACGAAAAGAATTTAAACGCTTGTTTGACACGATCAAACAGAGAAAAAACAGACCATTTGCAGTTGCTGTTAAATTTATCAGTCGTTTTTCACGTAGCGGTGGCAAAGCTATCGGTTTGGTTGTTCAAATGATTGAAGAACTAAATGTACATCTTATTGAAACTTCGTCAGGGCTTTGCACCGTTAACCCAAAGGAGCGAATGGAAATTTATAAAAAATTACTTGAAGCAGACGAAGAGAATGCCCAAAGATTGGAAAAGACGATCCCTGGATTAAAGTCGTTTTTAGAAGATGGCAATCATCTTGGGATAGTTCCATTTGGCTATATCAAATATGGAAGACGAGTTACGGACTTTAATCGCTTGGCAGAAACACAACGGATTGAAATCACTCAACAAGGTAGAGTTTTCAAGTTGGCATGGCAGTGGAAACTTCAAGGAGAAGGCAATGTTGCGATATCAAAGAGATTGGCGGATTTGGGAGTTGATTTGAGTCATAAAAGGTTATCGGTATTGTTTAGAAATCCATTTTATTGTGGTGTTTTGGTACACAGGTTCTTGAAAGAACCCAAAGAGGGCAACTGGGAGCCCTTAGTATCCACGGAAGTATTTTGGAAGGTGCAGGCATTGCTTGCACCCCAAGCACTGGGCACCTATCAAATCAGCAACTCGAATGATTCACGACCGTTGGCGAGACATTTAATCTGTTCACAATGCGATAATTTACTCACTGGGTATGAGGTTAAAAAGAAGCGAAAACACTACTACAAGTGTAATGTTTGTAGCGGAGTGAGCCTCAATGCAGAAACCAGCCCCAAATCGCCCCAGAAGGGCATCAATGACACATACAGAGAGTTGTTGGAATCAGTTGAATTGGATAGCAAGTATACAGAGGTGTTTAAATACCAATTGCTCAAGTTGTTTCGATACCAAAACGCTGAACATGAAATGGCGTTAACCGAACAAAAAACAAAATTGGGAGAGTTGGTCACTAATAAAAACAGTTTAGAAAAGAAGTACCTATTCTCAAGCAATATCAGTTCGGATGTTTACGAACGTCATTCGTCACAATTGGAATGGGAAATCAACGCAACTCACCAAAAAATCGCAGACCTTGAAAATAAATTATCTAACCACGATGTTTTTATTGACAAAGCGATGAATGTTTGTGAAAACATCAGTAATTACTGGGTGTGTGGCACATCGGAGAACAAGCAACGCATCCAAAAAATGTTGTTTCCAGAGGGTTTGTACATTGTTCCCGAAAAAAGGACTTATCTAACCCAAAATATGAACCAAATTTTTCAGTTAATCCCTCTATTTACGGGGGTTAGCGAAGGGCGTAAAACAAAAAAAGTCGCCACTGCTGACGACTTTTCTCTCTTAGTAGCGAGACCGAGAGTTGAACTCGGGACCTTAGGGTTATGAATCCTACGCTCTAACCAACTGAGCTATCTCGCCAGATAACTTGGAACATTTTCCAAATTGGGAGTGCAAATATATTAATTTTCTATTCAAAAAAAAGCGTTCAAACCGATTTTCTATAGACTTAAGCAAAATTGTTGATAGGATTCGGGTAAATCACTTAGGATTGGGAGATCTTCATAAATACCAAACAAGGTTGATCCGCTACCTGACATGGCAGCATATACAGCTCCTTCTTGAAGTAAATTTTCCTTTATTTCCAACATCAAGGGATGCTTTTGGAAGATTGAATTTTCAAAACTATTTGTTAATTCTGCTTGCCAGTTTTTGATGTTTTGCGTTAGAATCTGTGAAATGCGTTTTTCACCTTCATAAAACGTTACATCAGTATATGCTTCGGCAGTACCAACATGAATAGCGGGATATATTAGTTTTAGGTGATATCCACTTAAGTCCACGGTTACATCGTTCAAGATTTCTCCTCTTCCCGCAGCTATTTTTGGCGTTCCTTCAATGAAAAATGGGCAATCACTTCCGAGTTGTGCCGCTATATTTTCGCGTTCTTCAACTGATATAGTTAATTGAAAAAGCTCATTTAATCCGTTTATCACATGAGCCGCATCAGAGGAACCACCGCCTAGTCCAGCTCCCATCGGAATTTGCTTTCTCAGATGCATATAAACTGGAGGACAATCGTATTGTTGCTTCATCAGCTGATATGCCTTCACACATAAATTTGAATTTGGTTCGCTGTCCACAACTAGTCCGCTTTGGTGGAACGAAAATTCTTCTGCTAGGTTAATCTCCAAAATGTCAAACAAAGGTATGGAATGCATGCACGTTTCCACTTCGTGATAGCCGTCAGGACGTTTAAATAACACGTGCAAACCCAAATTGATTTTCGCCTGTGGAAAGATTATCATACAACAAAAGTACAATAACCAAGCATTATTACTAATTTTGTCTAGTTAAATTCATTGTTATGAAGACCTATTTAGATTTCGAAGAACCGATAAAAGCACTTGAAGAACAAATTCAACAGGCCAAAGAACTGGGTGAAAGTACGGGTGTTGATATGATAGATCAAATCAACGAGTTAGCTCGGAAATTAGATCAAAAAACCAAAGAAACGTTTGGGAATCTTACCCCATGGCAACGCGTACAATTGTCTCGTCATCCAGATAGACCCTATACTTTGGCGTATATTCAAGCGTTAACCAAAGGTCATTTTCAGGAATTGCACGGAGACAGAGGAGTGAAGGATGATAAGGCCATGATTGGTGGTTTTGGATTGTTGGACGGACGTTCTGTTATGTTTATCGGTCAGCAAAAAGGAATAAATACCAAAATGCGTCAATACCGAAATTTTGGGATGCCTAATCCAGAAGGGTATAGAAAAGCGTTGAGGTTGATGAAATTAGCGGAAAAGTTTAATAAACCCATTGTAACGTTTATCGATACCCCGGGAGCTTTTCCAGGACTTGAAGCCGAGGAAAGAGGGCAAGGCGAAGCGATTGCGCGAAACATTTATGAAATGATGCGCTTGAAAGTTCCTGTAATTTGTATCATAATAGGAGAAGGTGCATCTGGCGGTGCGCTTGGAATAGGTGTGGGTGATAAAGTGGTGATGCTTGAAAATACATGGTACTCCGTAATTTCTCCAGAATCGTGTTCTTCTATTTTGTGGCGTTCATGGGAATTTAAGGAAAAAGCAGCCGATGCCTTGAAATTGACTTCCACAGATATGAAGCGATTGAAATTGGTGGATGATGTGATTAAAGAACCTGTCAGTGGCGCACACCGCGAGCAAGAGGAAATGTTTGAAATAGTGCGTAAATCCATCAAAAAATATTTGAAAGAATTGGATGAAGTTGAACCTGAACAACGCATCAATGATCGCATTGAGAAGTTTTGTGCAATGGGTGTTTGGAAGTAATTAATTGTAATCCAAATAAGTATACTAATTTTTTCAAAACTAATTGCTTGAAGTTAGCAACGATTTACACGTGAAACTTACAGTTTTTGATTGTTGTTTTGTAAATTTTTGTTAATATTGGGTTGCTAAAAGTAACTCATGATAAAAAAAATACTCGTATTCGCCCTACTTTTTACCTCCCTAAACTTCCAATCACAGGTGAGTGGAAAAGTAATTGACGGTAAATCAAAAGAACCTATTTCAGGAGCAAAAGTTGTTTCCTCTGATGGTACAAAATTGTTTTCTGGTGCGGATGGTCAATTTAAAATTTCTCCAGCAACTTATCCTATTACTTTGGTGATATCCATGATTCAATTTGTGAATGATACACTTGTAATCTCAGGTCCGGGAGAAGTGAAAATTCTATTGAACGAGCCTGTGAAAGATTTTCAAACTGTCGTAATATCAGCAGGAAAGCGTAAGCAAACAGTAGAGGAAATCCCTGTTTCCATGGAAATTATAAAACCTCAATTGATAGATAATAAAGGGATAACAGATTTGGAACAAGCGGTAGATCAAACTCCTGGTGTTTTCACTATGGACGGTCAAGTGAGTATTCGTGGAGGTTCTGGGTTTGCCTATGGAACTGGAAGTCGGGTGTTATTACTTTGGAACGGAATGCCTTTGCTATCTGGTTATGCCGGAGATACTCAGTGGAACGCGATTCCCATGGAACAAGCGAGTCAGATTGAGGTAATGAAAGGAGCGTCTTCCGTGCTTTATGGCAGTGGAGCGTTAAATGGTGTGATAGCTTTGTCGGAAAAATTACCGCAAGCTGAACGCGAAACAAAAATTAAAGTGCAGTATGGTTTTTATGATAATCCACGTCGTCAATCCTTAAAATGGTGGAGTAGAAGCCCTATGAATCAGCAGGTTGAAGCATATACCTCTAAAATGAATCAAAAATATGGGTACACCATTTCATCAACGCTCTTCCACAATGATGGATATCGTCAAGGAGAGAATGAATACCGTGGCAGAATAAGCGGCACTCTTTATTTTCGAGTGAAAAATAATGATCGTATTAAATATGGTGTTGGATATAATTATCAAATTCAAAAAGCAGGTAATTTTTTAATTTGGCAAAGCGATACCTTGGGGTATACACCAAGTGGTGGTGCAGATACCAGTAAAGCAGAATCAACGTTAACCTATAATTTGGGTCACCGTTTGTTTATTGATCCATACCTCAGGTATACTGATAAGCGCAATAATAAACATAACCTGAAGGCTAGAATGTACTACGCTGAAAACATGAATCTAAACAATCCAAGTCAGAGCAATGGAGCGGTAATTTATTTTACAGATTACCAGTTTCAAAAGCAATACACAAACGGAATCACGTTGAGCTCGGGTGTATCTAACATTGCAAATGTTGTTTTTTCAAACCTTTTCGGAAACCATACTTCAATCAATCCGGCTGTTTACACGCAGTACGAGCATAAAATAGGCGATAAATTAGATATCAGTGCTGGAGTTCGTGTGGAGTATTTTGAAATGGATGGAAAAAGAGGTGACTCTGATTTCATGATAAATAAGAAAGATTCGGTATCCATTCCTGTTTATCCCATTCTACGTACGGGTATCCATTACGAAGTGGCAAAATACACGCACTTGAGGGCGTCAATCGGACAAGGAATTCGTTATCCTTCTGTGGCAGAACGCTATACGCAAACTTCAGTTGGAGCGTTGAATATTTTCCCGAATCCTGAATTAAAACCAGAAATTGGTTGGGCGGGTGAAATCGGAATCAAACAAGGAGTAAAAATTGGTGATTGGAAAGGAATGATTGATGTAGCCGCTTTCGTTAATCAATATAGCAACATGATGGAGTTTTCTTTTGGTGTATTTAATC
>CAIUSK010000382.1 GCA_903901805.1 uncultured Flavobacteriales bacterium | reverse complement strand
TACCTTATACAAATCGGATTGTGCGTAGCCGTGATAGGAATATGTTTCTTCGTTGTCTTCCAACAAGGGCGTAGTCCAAATGGTAGTAGCTCCCAGCTCTTTAATGTAGTTCAAATGGTCGATAATTCCAGAAATATCTCCGCCATGTCTCCCATTTGGATTGGTGCGATCGGCTTTTTCAACCGTTTCGGGATGTGTGTCGCCGCCTGGATACGTATTAGCAAATCGATCAGGCATGAGTAAATAAATTACATCAGCAGAAGAAAAACCCTTTCGCTGAGCTGATAAATATTCGCGTTCCTTCAACTCAAAATCAAAATGCGTCAATTCTTTTCCTTTGTCCAATAAACGAATGGGATACTTTCCGGAATTTCTTCCTTCTGTTTCAACTGTGACAAAAATATAATTGGGGTTTTCAGTTTTCACAATGCCTAAAATAGGCAGCCCTTGTACTTCCACTTGGTACTTTGAAATTGCATCACCGTGAAGTAAAATCTCAACTTGGTGGTGCTTCATCCCTACCCACCAGTTCATGGGCTCAACATGCGTAAGCTTTACTTTTTGAGCTAAAACTCCAGTAATATTTAACCCAAATAAAACAACAACTATTAAAATCTTATTCATACAATACCACTTGTTTTTTCGTTCGACCTTGTTTGTTAACTAAAATAATTAGTTGATTTTTAATCGTTACATCAATCTCTCTTCCCAATAAATCAACCGCCCGAACAGGTACAAAATCTTCTGTAGCTAACTCCGATACACCACTATTTTGACAAGGATTTTCTAGCTGTTGAACAGGAAAAGCTTGTGTATTGGCTGATAAAATTCGGTTGTGAATATATTCTTGTAGCGAAAAAGTAACATGTTGACCAAAGGCAATAGTGAGTGCATTTTGAAAATCATAATCCGTAAATCCATAATCCAATTCCTTGTAGGTATCTTCAAATCCAGCAGCTAAAATAATGGTTTGCGTTTGTTGAAGATCAGCCATGATATCAGCTTCTAGATATACTTCCGCTAAGGCCTTCTGCATATAATAATTGAAACGATCTTTAAAATAAGGCACCGCAAAAATGCGCTGATTTAATGGCCTTCCAGAACTCGCCCAGGTATTGATATTTCTATTTGTCCAATCTACACCAAACCAATCAATACCAAAGGTATTATCCATGTCGTATTCTAGAAACATGAATTTACCATCGGATGGACGTTGATAGAGGTAGTAATTGTTTTTGTTTACGGCATATCCATCCCAATGCGCAATCAGTATTTCATGTACGAATGTTTTTAAGTAATTATCTACGTCAAAAACAGACTGAATCGCACAAGGAAAGTCAGTATCAGAGGAAGTATTTAATACATTGATAAATTGAATTAAACCACTGTAATCATTGGCTACCTTGTTTGTTTGCAATTCATAGGTCCATTGATAATTGGATTGATTTGGGCCCCAGTTCATTAAATCAGCACCATACAAGCACTTATATAAATTTCCTTGGTCATTATTGATAAAACGCTTTTGTAAAAATTCATCGTCGAAATGTTCCACATTCAAGTATAATCCTTTATATTCATTATTGATATACAATCGAACAAAACTCGTTCTTGCAGCGGTAAGTGAATCTTTGGCAAGCAACTGATTAGAAAGTCGTGATCGCAATTGTGAAGGGTCGTTGTGGTTACCATTCAGGTTCATTTTTTCAAGGCCTTTAAATTTTTGCCCTGCCACAAAATCATTAAATCCAATTTTAAACGACTTTTTTCCTGCATCGCGTGAAGTATTTCCGCGTAATCGAAAACCAATATTAAAAACCGAATCTTGGTAAATAGAACTGATGTATTTAAAATCGGCGGGGAAATTATAATCGGAATATAAACTATCTCCTAAAATTAAATCCAAATAAGCGGGTTGGATAGTAATGTATACGGAAGCAACTTCATTTTGCAAAAAAGCTTCGTTATTCAACGGATGAACCGTTTGTCCAAAAGCTGAAAGTGAGATAACTAAATTAAAGACACTAAAAAGCTTTTTTATCATTGAATAACAATTTCTTTATTTCCGTATGAGTTGCCCACTTTTAATAACAAATGATAGGTTCCTTTAGGTAATTCGCTGAAAGAAGTTTCAATCGAATTCATACCTGAATTAACCAAGTTTTTTTCTGAACGAACGACTTCACCCTTCATATTGAGTAGAATAATTTCGCTTGTTGTAATTGTTTCAGAAGAAAATTGAATCGTTATTTTATCAGTAGTCGGATTAGGGAAAATATTCAATTCAAAAGCATCCAAATTCAATTCATTCAACGAAGCTGGAGCATCGGTAATTACTGGTTTTGACAAACGAACATCCGTATAAATGCGGTATTCACCAGGTTCCATTGGAATAATACCATTCACATCTTGAACATCTACACTATCACCGGTAAAATACTCATACCACATTCCTGTATGCTGAAAAGCAGGTGTAGCATTTTGGTTTACTACATCAAAATTGGTTAACACTACCCCATTCATGCTAGAATGGTTCATTTTCATTCGTTTAACAGCTCCAAAAAGCATGTAATTGAAATCCAATGATCGAAATGTTTCATAATTGTTTCTCAATGCCAATGTAGCTGAATAAACATCATATAACTGACGTCTTCTTGCCTGAGTAAAGTAATTCCAAAGAATTGGTTTA
>CAIUSK010000381.1 GCA_903901805.1 uncultured Flavobacteriales bacterium | reverse complement strand
CGCAAAACCCTCGAACGATTAGAGAGCCTCGTTAAAAATGGTAAAATTTTAAGAAATTAATTATGGTTGAATTATTTAAACACATTTTAGAATTGGATTTTGATTGGTTATTTCAACACTATGGAACAACTATTTACTTGATTTTATTTTTAGTTATTTTCATTGAAACAGGTTTTGTTGTAATGCCTTTTTTACCCGGGGATTCTTTATTATTTACAGCTGGACTCTTTGCAAAAACAGGTCATTTGGATTTTTCAACCTTACTTGCCTTACTTTATTTCGCAGCAGTTTTAGGAGATAATTGTAATTATTGGGTAGGCAGAAAAATTGGATTAGGGGTTTTAAATTGGAAAATTAAAAACCGAAACTTGGTCAAGCAGGAATACTTAGATCAAACCGAGTTGTTTTTTCAAAAAAATGGAGTCAAGGCAATTATAATGGCGCGTTTTGTACCTTTTGTTCGAACGTTTGCACCTTTTGCAGCCGGAGTTGGTAAAATGAAGTACCGTGTCTTTTTCCTTTACGATCTATTAGGAGGGTTTTTATGGGTTTTTGGTTTATGTACCGCTGGGTATTTATTAGGCGAGGTTGAGTGGATTCGGTCGCACATAGATTTAGTTTGTTTAGGAATTATAGGTCTTTCGGTCCTTCCAATATTGGTTGAATTCCTCAAAGCGAAATTAAAGAAAAAAGTATGAATACGGCATATATTGTTACTGGCTATCGGTCAGCAGTTGGTAAGGCGGGAAAAGGAGGCTTCCGCTTTTATAGACCGGATGATTTAGCTGCATGTGTTATCAAACATTTAATTCAATCGGTACCAGAATTAGACATTAGTCAAATAGATGATGTGATTGTAGGAAATGCAACTCCTGAGGCCGAGCAAGGATTAAATCTAGGCAGAATGGTTTCTCTCATTGGTTTAAAAACGGATAAAGTTCCCGGGATGACAGTAAATCGTTATTGTTCTTCTGGATTGGAAACAATCGCATTGGCACAAGCCAAGATAGAAGCCGGTATGGCTGATTGTATTATTGCTGGTGGAGTGGAGTCTATGTCTGTTATGGCTATGGGCGGATGGAGAATTGTCCCAAATCCAAAAGTGGGTAAGGAAAATCCATCCTATTATTGGGGGATGGGATTAACCGCAGAAGCTGTTGCAAAGCAATACAATGTTTCGCGTCAAGAACAAGATGTTTTCTCGCTTCATTCCCACGAGAAAGCATTGAAGGCAATAGAATCCGGAAGGTTTGTTGATGAAGTTGTTCCAATTGAAGTAGAGCATATTTTTTTGGATGATAATGAAAAGAAACAAGTACGAAAATATACGGTGGATACGGATGAAGGACCGAGAAAAAGCACTTTGGAGGGGCTGCTAAATTTAAAGCCTGCGTTTGCCGCCGATGGTTCAGTTACAGCGGGTAATTCTTCTCAAACTTCAGATGGTGCTGCTTTTGTATTGGTAATGTCTGAGAAATTGATGAAACAATTGAATATTGAACCTGTTGCCCGCCTTAAATCTTATTCCGTTGTTGGTGTTGAACCAAGAATCATGG
>CAIUSK010000380.1 GCA_903901805.1 uncultured Flavobacteriales bacterium | reverse complement strand
CATGGTTTACCTACG
This sequence comes from uncultured Flavobacteriales bacterium, assembly GCA_903901805.1. Lineage (GTDB taxonomy): Bacteria > Bacteroidota > Bacteroidia > Flavobacteriales_D > Crocinitomicaceae > UBA952. Next base: position 10,210 of record CAIUSK010000380.1, on the reverse strand, counting down.
GAGCGAAAATTTCAGTCGGGTGATGTGGTTTCTGTTGATTGTGGATCTATTTATAAGGGATATTACGGTGATCATGCTTTTACTTTCGAAGTGGGAGATGTTAATCCGGAGGTGAAAAAATTGTTAGAAGTTACAAAAGAATGCTTGTATCTTGGAATTGAAAATTGCCATGTAGGAAACCGTGTTGGGGATATTGGATTCGTTATTCAGCAACACGCCGAAAAACATGGTTACGGTGTTGTGCGTGATTTAGTTGGACATGGTTTGGGTAAAACACTACACGAAGATCCACAAGTACCCAATTACGGAAGAAGGGGTAGCGGAAAACGTATTCAAAATGGTTTAACAATAGCCATTGAACCCATGATAAATATGGGAACTGAAAAAGTTAGTCAATTGGAAGATAATTGGACAATCGTTACTGCTGATGGACTTCCGAGCGCTCATTTTGAACACAATGTTGCGGTCATTGATGGCAAGCCAGTTATTTTATCCACATTTGATTATATATACGAAGTTCTAGATAAGCGTGCATGATTCGAGAGGAAAGAACAGTTTTTTTAACGGCCCTAACGTTTATTGTTTATGCTGCAATTCAATGGGTTGAAAAAGGAATCTTTCTTTTTCCATTTCCGTTAAACGAATTAGGGTTATTTGGAGTTTTTTTATACTTTTTTCTAACGAATAAAAACACAAGAGTTTATTCATCTTTTGTGTACGGAACCGTCCTTTTATTCAAGTTATTATCGCAGCAATTCGTTTGGTCACTTTTTCTTACCGCTGAATCTCTTGAGATTTTTTTTGATTCATTATGGACCGATGTTTTTTATATCTGTTACGGGTTGAGTTTTGTCTGGTTTACTTTCATTTTTTGTCGAATAAAGAAATCAATTCTTGAAATCATTATTTTCTTTTTGATTTCAATTTGTTTTATAGTTGGATTACTATTGAATCAACCCATTTTTGAGTTACTTTCTTTAGTCTTGATTTTGCTTTACGGGTACAGGTTTAATATTGACCGCATTCTTCAAGCACAATTATCCTTGTTTTTGATAGTGGAAATAGGTAAACAACTCATGTTACTTTACTGAGCTACAAAAGTATAATAGATATAGCCATCTGAATTACCTGAACCTCCCGTAAATCGTGATCTAGATTTTGCAAAACTTAACGCGAGGTCAATCATGCATTGATCAGCCCCTTTACTTTTAGAAACATCATATTTCGCTAAAGATATACCACCGTAACTATCAACACGGACTTTTATCGCAACTTTTCCGGCTCCTTTGCATGAATAACCTGGAGCTTCTAATTTTGATTCAGTGCGCGACGGAACATCATATGAAACCAAAACATTTCCCTTAAATGCAAATTGAGAACCAGAAGATTGAGTTTTAGAATTTGAGGGATTTGACGTCGTTTTAGGAGTCGTTTTTTTATTTCGTTCGTTTACTTGCTGTTGAATTTCTTCTAAGTGTTTGCGTTCCTCGGAAAAAGTATTTTCATTATTCCCCGACTGCTTATTTTGTTGGTTACCCGCTTGTTGTGACCAATTTTTTTCCGAAAAAAGTCTTTTATCATTTAGGTCTTTGGTCGTGTTTTTTACCTCTCCACCTTGAAATTCGGGCGAAACTTGAATGTTTTCGGGTTTTAGTTCAATTTCATCTTCCGGAATATCAACCCTAGACTCATTAAACATGCGTTCTATAGGAACTAGTTGATCAAAATATTTTAATTGTAGATAGGTGAAAATTAAGGCATAGGTTGCCAATGCAGCTAGAATTCCGTACTTGAATTTATCGATATAATAAAAAATATTGTCCATTAATTTTTTAGTTGTACCAATTTTCGTTCCTTAATGAAAAGATAGTCAATTTTATCCCCTGAAGTTAGCACAATCAAATCAGAACTTAACATACTTATTGTTTGGTAATGAATAGGAACAATTGTTTGTCCATTCGTATCAAAAATACCATAAATATTTCCAGCTCCAACTTTTAGGAAATCTGTTCCTTCAATCCATTCAATAGTAGAATACGCATTTGGAATGATAAACTTTTCTTTGATGTCAATAATACCGGTCAATGAATCTTTCGTTACGATACCAATTCCTTTTGCAAAACTTTCAGCATATTCATAATTAGATTTAATCACTTCTTTTCCCATCTCATCAAAATAGCCCCATTTTCCATTCTTGTTAAAAGAAATGTAATTTGAAATACCTCCTAATTCAATATAATTAAATGGGACGAACGTTTTACCTTTTAAATCAATTAATCCTATTTTCCCATTTTTTTTCACTTTCGCTAAACCATTTTTAAAGTTGGAATAAGTTTGATAATTGGGATAAGTTTCGAAAGTGGGTTGAATAATAATTTGTAATGAATCATTTAAATACCCAATTTTATTTTCGCGTACCAACAACGCTCGATTATTTGATAATTTTCCGATATAATCAAATGTGGCGGGCAATACTGAAATTCCATCTAAATTACAGATTCCAAACTTATTACTGTCCGCGTAAATCAACAACGTATCATTGAAGAAGTCTATGGATTTGTAAAAAGGTCTTACAACAAACGATCCTACGCTATCAATTATGGCCTGATTATTTTCGATTTTTACGCGTGCAATGTTATTTTCAAACGATTCAACTTCTTGAAATCTTTCTGGTATCAAGGCAATTCGATTTTTGGAGTAATAACCATAAAGTGAATCTTTCTTAATAAATATTTTTCCTTCACTGATTGGTCCGATCTCTGAATAAATGGGATCAAAAACGAAAAAGCCATTACGATCTATTAATCCAACATGGTCATTTAGTTCTACTACCGCTCTTCCTTGATTGAAATCTGCAGCATCATCAAACTTAGGATCAATCATAAATTTATTTGCTTTGGATATATAGCCATATTTCTGGTCTTTCTTAACAACAGCAAGGTCTTCAGAAAAATATCCAGCTTCATCATACGTTGCAGGAATAATTAATTTACCTTCTTTGTTCATGTACCCCCAAGCATTTTCAATTTTAACCGGAAGAAGTGTTAATTTCGATAAAATCTCCTCATTTTTGATTTCGTTCCCAAACGGATAGTCAGGATATTTCTTAATAAAATCTTGGTATTTGTTTTCACCATAATCACTCATGAATATCTTGTACAATCTTCGCCAAGCATCCGGTATGTTGTGATTTAAGGACTGTTCTTTTATGAAATTCTCTAATGATTTGATCGAGTTTGAGGCGGTACTAAGTTCATATACTTTGTTTTCAGCTTCATTCTTATAAGGGCTTTCTTTACAATCGTTCAAAAATTGCAAATAGGAAATTAACGTCTCTTTTTGTGTGTATTCAAAATATTGCTGCTTGAAAAATAAATTTAACGCCTCTTGTTTAAATGCAGAAACAGGATATTTGTTGATAAAAGTAGTTGTGGCAGTGGATTGATTTTCCTTTTTAGTAATTTCAAAGGCAAGTGAATCTCTTTTGAAAACAGCTTTAAGATGTAAATTTGATTGTGCGTGTTTTTCAATAAATAAATCAAAACATGAAACTGAATTATCTGAAATACAGATCATAAAAAAACCTTTGCTAATTGATTGTTCTAAATCCAATATTGATTCCTCAGAATAATGATACTTTTCTAGTTTAATTCTAGTTTTTAGTTTTACTTTTTCTCTGGTAGACTTCGCAATTCCAATATATTTATAGGCAGAATCAAGTGAGTGAAAAGGATTGTCTTTTCTAAAGTAAATTTGAGCTAAACCATATGCCGCAGGAGAGGTATCTTTCTTGAGTGATTTTTGGAATAACTTTTTTGCTTGAAAATAGTCGAAAATCACTAATGCCTCATACCCTTTTTCAATTTTATTGGCAAAAGTGAATTGTGTTGCTGAAAAAAATAAAATTATACAAGATACGAGTGACGTGTATAAATTTGGGTAGCGAATCACTTGTTAATAGTTATTTAATTTCGTTATAGTGTAAAATTAACAATTTCTTGCGTGGATATTGACATGAATCATGTGTTTAATCTTGTTAAAAAACGTAATTTTGCAAACATTTTAATTTTTAATTCTATGTCAAACGCACTTGGTAATCATATTTTAGTTGAGTTTATGAATTGTGATCCGCACATTATGAATGATGTGGCATGCATTGAAAGAGATATGGTTGGAGCGGCCCAAAAAGCTGGTGCAACTGTTATTAACTCAACCTTTCACCATTTTTCACCCTATGGTGTTTCGGGCGTTGTTGTTATTCAAGAGAGTCACCTAGCAATACACACATGGCCAGAATACGGGTACGCTGCTGTTGATTTATTTACGTGTGGCGAGATGAATGCTTGGATTTCTTTTGATCATTTGAAAGAGTGTTTCAAAGCAAAATCATATTCAGCAATTGAGATGAAAAGGGGATCAGTCAACTTATTGACCCGTAATGATTTTGATATTTCTACCATGCGTCAAAAGGCTTCTGAATGGCAAAATCCTGAATTCTATACACGCAATGTTTGGTTTACGGATAAAGACGATAGCCAAGCGCTTTCCCTTCGCTTTACAGGTGAGGTATTCTACGATGTTCAATCACCATTTCAACGCGTTCGTATCTTAGAGTCGTATAAATATGGTAAAATGTTGGCTTTGGACGATATGGTTATGACGACACAGAAAGATGAATTCCATTACCATGAAATGATTTCTCATCCAGCTCTTTTTACATTGGAAACGGCAAAAAATGTTTTAGTAATTGGTGGGGGAGATGGAGGAACAATAAGAGAGGTATTGAGACATGATTCCGTGGAAAAAGTAACTATGGTTGAAATAGATGGAGAAGTGATTAAAGCATGTAAGGAATTCTTGCCAGAAATTGCTAATTCATTTGATCATCCAAAATTAGAATTATTAGTAGACGATGGAATTTCATTTATTAAAAATGCAGAAGCTGGAACGTATGATTTAATTATTGTGGATGGATCTGATCCTGTTGGTCCAGCAGAAGGATTATTTAGTGTGGAATTTTATACTAATTGCTATAATGCATTGAAAGACAAGGGTATTCTAGTTGCTCAAGGTGAATCTCCTAAGTTTAATGAAAAGGCCTTCACGGAATTGAATCATACTTTACAAGGGATTTTTGGTGAAGATAAAGCACCTGTATCTTTATTTTTTGTTCCAACTTATCCAACAGGAATGTGGAGCTTTCAATATGGTATAAAAGGTGAATTAAATCCTAAAAACCTTGCAAATACAAATCTTGTTGATTCGTTTGTTTCTGAAAATAAACTGCGTTACTACAATTCTGATATTCATGTTGGAACCTTTGCGACTCCAAATTTCGTGAAAGAATTATTGAAAAAATAAAATTCTAACAAGTATACTTTTATTTTGAAATATATTGCTCGTTTTATCTTTTGGATTATTGGATGGAAAATAGATCCCAATCCTCCAGCGAATATTAAAAAATGTGTCATTGCTGTCGGACCACATACATCTAATTGGGATTTTATTTTGGGTCGGCTCGCTTTCTTTCAATATGGCGTAAATGCTAAGTTTTTAATTAAAAAGGAACTATTTTTCTTTCCTTTAGGTTTGATTCTTAAAGCATTAGGAGGAATTCCTGTCAACAGAAAGAAAAACTCAAATATGACAGATTTTGCGGTTAAAATTTTCGATAAATCAGAGACAATGTACTTGGTTTTTACTCCAGAAGGTACCCGTAAATATAATCCAAACTGGAAAAAAGGATTTTATTATATTGCATTAAAAGCAAACGTGCCGATTTATATTTGTTATATGGATTATGCGAATAAAATGGGAGGGTTTCATTCTATTTATCATCCAACAGGAGATGTTAACAAGGATATTGAAGAAATCAAAAAAGTGATGGGTCAATTTAAAGGGAAGTATCCTGAATTGGGAGTTTATTGAGTTTTTGGTTTAAAAGAATCAGTTTTTTTGTCGTAACCGTATGGACAATGTTTACATCCACTTTTACAACAATAACCTCGCTTCAGATGATATTTCTCAGTGAAAATAATGTATCCGTCACTACTCAAATAATAGTCTTCTTCTGTTAAATTTTGATTTTTGTTAAAACCTAATGATTGTTGATTCATTATAATTAAATGTCTGAATTAAATAAAATACCTTCTGAAGAATTATCGACTGTGCAACTGTTACAACTAAACGATCAATCTACTAATTTGTTCATTAAGCGGGATGATTTAATTCATTCGTTGATTTCTGGAAACAAATGGCGTAAATTAAAATACAACATATTACATGTACAGCAAAATAATTTAGCAGGTGTACTAACATTCGGAGGAGCATATTCAAATCATTTATTAGCTGTGGCTATGGCTGGAAAAATATTTAATATAAAAACTGTTGGGGTTGTGCGCGGTGATGAGTTAACTGCTCAATCAAATATGATTTTATCGTATTGCGATTCTTTAGGTATGCAATTAAAATTTGTTTCTCGTGAAGATTATCAATTCAAAGATGAATCAGAATACAAGCAAGAGTTACTGACTATTTTTGAAAATTATTGGGTTATTCCAGAAGGTGGGGGAAATTATCAAGGTGTTATTGGTTGCATGGAAATAATGTCAGAAACGAGTAATGATTATGATTATGTGTGTGTTGCGCAAGGAACTACAGCAACTTCATTAGGTATGTTATTATCGATTCCTTCAACTACTAAATTGCTTGTTTGTCCATCGCTTAGAAGTTTTGATTCCGTTGCAGAAATGAAAAATAAACTAATGCGCTTTGGTTTTGATAAGGGATTTATTGAAGAGAAAATGGATCAAGTAATCGTACTTCCAACGGACGATTTGGGCGGCTACGGAAAAGCTACGGATGAGTTGAAACAATTCGCACAGAACTTCACGAAAAAAACGGATATCTCAATTGACTATACATATAATGCCAAGGCACTTTATAAATTGAATGAATTTATAACAACAGTTAGCCTAGTTAACCAAAAAATTCTTTATGTTCATACCGGAGGATTTTCCTAATCACTCTAAAATGATTTGCATTTAAGTTGATGCTGAAAATTCAAAAAAAAAATCTATTTTTTTGAGTTATATAATAAGATTTTTCTTGGATAATTCCAATTACCTGATTAGGTTCAAACTACCAGTAATAATAGTTTTATCATCAGTATCTTTTGGTTTATAACTTATTTTCCATGTATAAACACCGTCAGGACATTGTAATGCTCTAATGCCATACGTTCCATCCCAGCGTGCAGCTGCATCATGACTTTCCCAAATCACTTCACCCCAGCGATTAAAAATAAGTAACTCAAAATTGTAAGGGTCAAATCCAGCGGTGAATACTGGGCCCCAAGATTGATTAAACTCATCTTCATCTGGAGTAAATGAATTAGGGACATAAAAAATAGCCTCTTCGTTATAATTTATAACCATTGTTACTTCATCAGAGCATCCATTTGGAGAAGTAGCAATTAGAGAAACTAAATAATTACCTTGAGGATTTGAATAAATAATGGATGGATTTTCTTGATTTGAAGTGTTTCCATTTCCAAAATCCCAAAAATAATCGGTTGCATCCACTGACGAATTATAAAAACTAATGGATTGATTTGAGTTTGAAATTACAGATGCACTTGCTGTAAAAGCGGCATTAGGTGTATTTTCCACACAAATTAAACTTGTTGAAGTGACAGACGAAGCACACGAACCATTCGATGCTGAAAGTGTAATATCATAACAACCAGGATTAGAAAAAATTGTAGATAAATTTGCACCGTTGCCTATGTTTTGACCGTTTGCAAACCAAGTGTAGCTTATTCCTGCAATTGAATTGCTTGATAAAACTATATCTAGTGGGGTACATCCTGTAGTAACAATGTTATTTATAACAGGTTGAGTTGGATTTGTATTGCTTAAAATATAGGGAATATTGGTAAAATCATTCCAGTTCGATGTGGTTGATTTGAAAAAAGGCGCTCCTGGTGCAACTGTAACAACAGGAATGTCTTGCCATATAGCTGGTTGAGAAATATTCCACCTTGCCATATCGCTCCAGTTGCCGTCAGCAATAGGATCATAATTTACAGTTAAATTTATGGCAGAAGTTCCATTAGTTCGATTAATTTGATGGTAAAAATCAGGATTACTCGCACACAACAAAGGTTCGAAAGAATTTCGATTGTAACCCACTGGAGTTTCATTAGTTGCGTCCAAATTAGCTAAACGAACAGTGTATGTATTTGCAGTTGCATTTGTAGGTGTGATTTCGACTGGACGATAACGAAAGGTTCCACTTCCTGGAATGTTTTGACTGGTACTTGCTGTTGATCCTACAGGGAACAGGTACAAGCCATTAGAAAGCGTATTTCTAGATAAAAAACCACCGTTTGCACTCGATACAAAACCAGTAGTTCTAATTACTGAGTTAAGCGCTGTGTTAGTAACAAAACAACCATAAATATCTGTATTCAGGTGAATACTCGTTAAATCAAGAACCCCTTTAACTATTTTATTTATTTGTTGGGTTTTTATTCCTGTTCCAGCTAATGTTAGGTTAAAAAACTGGGTGGCTGATGTACCTCCCAAAAATTCATTTGGACCTAGAAAAAATACTGTTCCAGTTGTTGAGTTAAATAAATTGTTATCATACCAATGGCGCAACAATTTGATGTAACCATCCGCATTAATGGTAGCATTATTTGTTATATCTTGAGTAACATAAAGCTCAGCGCTAGTAGCTGTTCCATTACCATTTACGGCTAAAATTCCTGTATTGTCATTTTGAACACTCCCGTTTACATAAGTATATGAACCAGGTTGAGCAGTGATAAATCCACCATTATTCAACATAGTTTGTGTAAAACCATATTGCATTAGGAAGAAAAAAAAGAAAGGAATGGGCTTTAATAGATTACGCATAATGTGTTTAATTGAAATAAATAACAGCAACTTTTAGTTGTTAATTTTCGATTTCAAATATTCGATTTCCGCTTTCATTTCATCAATCATTTTTTGTTGTTCTTTAACGGCTTCAATTAGAACTGGAATTAGTCCGTCATAATTGACAGCTTTAAATGTTTGACCATCATGTGGTTCAATATTATTTTCTTCTCGAGAAAATTTTGTATTGTTTGCAGGGACAAACTTTTCAACTACTAAATCAGGAAATACTTTTTCAACTTCTTGTGCCATTACTCCCAAACGATGTGCGTCTTTAGAAATGTATTTACTATATTCGGCTATATTTAAATCATATTCATATCCATTTATCTGTTGTAATTTAGAAATAGCACTTTTAATTATTTTCGAATTCGTTTTTAAACGTTGATCAGAGAGATTGAAATAACCAAAAGGGAGAGCACAATTGACATCACCATTAAAGTAACCTGCCCAACCAGCCCCTGTGTTTTCAACTCCAAAAACGCCAACAGAACTTGCATTTATAGCAATACCTCTTACCCCAGCACCGTTTGCACTTGTACCAGAATATTCACCTTGAACTCCTCCGAAATTGGTGGTGCCGGATGTAACAGATCCATAAGTTCCTGAGCCATTCCATGCTGAATATCCATTTACTGCCCAAGGAAAAGTAGCATTACTAACCCCGTTCATTAAATCTCCAGTTAAAATAGTGTTAGTTGTTCCAATAAAGAATTCACCTAAGTTACTTAACCGGCCTCTAACTAAATTGTTTGAAACAAAATCCATGTGTTGATTGGTACTCGTTCCCAAAAATCCTGTAGCCGTTAGCGCATTTGTTCCTGCTGTATTTGGTGCAGCAATCCAATATTGACCTAAAGTTGTTACAGGTGCTCCTGAGCCTGCCGTAGCATTTATTGTTAGTGTTCCCGTTGGATTTACTGTTGGTGTAGTTAATGTCCACGTTGGCCCTGCTGCACCTGTCGCTCCAGTTAAACCAATCGGTCCTTGTAATCCTGTAGCTCCAGTTGCACCAGCAACTCCCGCCGGTCCTGCTGGTCCTGTCAATCCAGTTGCTCCTGTAGCACCTACTGGTCCCGCCGGTCCGGTTAATCCCGTTGCTCCCGCTGGTCCCGCCGGTCCTGTCAATCCAGTTGCTCCTGTAGCACCTACTGGTCCCGCCGGTCCTGTTAAACCAGTTGCTCCTGTAACACCTGCTGCTCCTGTTAAACCAGTTGCTCCTGTAGCACCTGCTGGTCCCGCTGGTCCTGTCAATCCAGTTGCTCCTG
>CAIUSK010000379.1 GCA_903901805.1 uncultured Flavobacteriales bacterium | reverse complement strand
TTTAAGAAAAAATATCAATTCAAATAAATAAAAACGGCTTAGATTTGATTTTCATTTCCAAAAGATTCCTATTTTTGGTCCCTAATTAAAAAAGTATTCATGAATTTGCAAGGAATTATTTCTATCGCTGGTCGTCCAGGTTTGTTTAAAATTGTCGCTCAAGGAAAAAACTCAGTTATTGTTGAATCAATGACAGATAAAAAAAGATTTCCCGCACATGCAACCGATAAAATATCATCTCTCGAAGATATTTCTGTATATACAACAGACGAAGACGTAAAGTTGACAGAGGTTTATGAGAAAATGTACGCGTCTTTGGATGGAAAGTCAGCCTTGTCACACAAGGAAGATCCAAAAAAATTGCGTGAATATGTTATTACTTTTTTACCAAACTACGACAGTGGTCGTGTATATGACTCAGACGTTCGTAAATTATTTCAATGGTATAATACGCTGTTATCAGAAGGTTTATTAACGCCTGAAGTAGCAGTAGTTGAAACTGAAGAAGCTGCTACAACTGACAAAAAAGTAAAAGCACCAAAAACAGTGAAAGAGGCTAAGCCAGCTAAAGTGGCAAAAGCTGCATCAGCACCAAAAGCAACTAATAAGTCTGCAGGTGCAAAAAAAGTTGCTACTGTTAAGACTGGCGGAGGTCGCGGTAAATAAAATTTTCTAGCTTATGGATTTTAAACGTGCTCAACGGTATTTTTTACCGACTGATTTTGTATTGACCAGTTGGGGAGATATTGAACCATATTTTACTGACTTAATAAACAAAGAAATAAACTCAACGAGTGAATTATTACATTGGTTAAAGAATAGAAGTGAGTTAGATGCTTTTTTAGAGGAAAACTTGGCTTGGCGCTATATTCACATGACAATTGACACCAGAAATGAAGAATTAAGCCAGTCATATCAATATTTTATAACGGAAATCCAACCGAAGTTTGCCCCTTTGGATGATCAATTAAATCGTAAATTACTGGAAAGTGCATTTTTGAGTGAAATTGAAAAAGACGAAGCTTACTTCATTTATATTCGCTCAGTTAAAACAGCAACAGACTTATTTAGGGAAGAGAATATAATTTTAGAATCTGAAATCAGTGAAAAAAGCCAACTATTTGGCAGTATTAATGGAGCGCAAACAATTGAATACGAGGGGGAACAAATTACGATGCAAAAAGCATCCTCGCTTTTGCGCGAACCCAACGAAAAATTAAGAAAAGAAATTTTTGAAAAGATTGTTGAGCGTAGAAAAAAAGATACAGATCAACTTGACCTTCTTTATACGGAGCTTATTGAGAAAAGGCATCAAGTAGCTCTTAACGCAGGTTTTGAAAATTATAGGGATTACAAGTTTCAATCGTTAGGTAGATTTGATTATACCAAAGAGGATTGTTTTAAATTTCACGAAAGCATCGAGAAATGTATCCTGCCCATTGTTCGAAATATTCAAAAAAATAAATTGAATGTATTGGGTAAAAGTGCCTTCAAACCATGGGACACAGCGGTTGATCCAGAGGGCAAAGCTCCGTTAAAACCTTTTACAAATGGTGATGAACTTCTAGCTGGGACTCAACGTATTTTTTCTAAAATAGACCCTTACTTTAGATCTTGTTTAGATTCGTTGAAAAAAATGAATCACCTAGATTTAGAATCAAAAACGGGGAAAGCGCCTGGAGGGTATAATTATCCTTTGTATGAAAGTGGTGCGCCTTTTATTTTTATGAATGCTGTGGGTACTCATCGCGACGTTATTACCATGATTCATGAAGGTGGACATGCTATTCATTCCTTTATTTCCAATGATTTGGAGCTGTCATCCTTCAAGAATTTACCTTCTGAAGTTGCTGAATTAGCCTCTATGTCCATGGAATTATTGAGTATGAAGCATTGGGATGAATTTTATCCGAATTCGACTGATCAGAAAAGGGCTCAAAAAGAACATTTAGAGGATATTTTAGGTATCCTACCTTGGATTGCTCAAATAGATGCTTTTCAACACTGGGTATATGAAAATCCATTTCATTCGATCCAAGATAGGAGGGAGGCCTGGAGAAAATTATCTATTCGATTTGGGACCGGTTTAACTGATTGGTCAGGTTTTGAAGAAGTGGTTGAAACCACTTGGCAGCGACAAATGCATTTGTTTGAAGTTCCATTTTATTACATTGAATATGGCATTGCTCAGCTCGGAGCTTTGGGTATTTGGAAAAATAGCCAATTAAATTATGATAAAGCAATTGTCGATTATAAAAATGCGCTTCAACTAGGATACTCAAAATCAATTCCTAAAATCTATGAAACTGCTGGAATAAAATTTGACTTCTCGTTAGAAAACATGAGTAGTTTAGCTGATTTTGTATCTGAAAAACTGAAAGAAATAGTTTAACTCTTAGCTCATTTCCAAGCTGAAAAGTTGCTTTGAACCGACATTCAAGAATCGATATATTAATCTATTTTCAGAAAGGTGTCGCATTGTAATAATTCCAATCCCATTTTTTCCTCTTGAGAAAAAAGAAGATCTTAAGGCCTGGTCAAAGTTTTCTTTAATTACCTCAGGTTGTAAAGAGTTGATTTCATTGATGTATTCCGTTAAAAAAGTCAAACGATCAATTTCAATCAAATTAGAAGCATGTACCTGAAAATGATCATGTTTTAACGTAATAAAAAAGGTAATCAATTTTTGATTTTCAGTGTCCTTTTCACCGTAGATATTCATATTATTCAAGCTATGTAATGCAACAGCATAAAGCTTTTTAATACGGGTTTTTTCAATTTTCCGTTGAATGAGAAGTGATTCCAGTGAATCAATAAATTGGTCAATGAATTCTGAATCAATAATTCCAAAATAACTGGCAATAACTTTTTGATTCTCCAACTGGAAACGAGCTAAGTCCGCCAAAAAATGGGAGCGAATTATCTGATACTCATTTGAATGTATAATTTCCATTATTGTTTTTTATCCGGTTCTTGATTAAAAGACTGCACTATTCTAGCCACAACTGGACAAATTAGCGTGTTTTGAACGGTTAAATCCAGTATTTGAAACATGTTTTTTCTATCCGTATGTGGATATTCCCGACAGGCAAGAGGTCTGACATCATAGATAGAACAAGTATTATCGCTCGAAAGAAAATTGCAAGGAGATTTTTTCAATACATAATCGCCTTCTTCATCCATGATTAATAAATCTTGAATGAGTTTACTCTCTTTTATGCGCAGGTGTTTTGAAATACGTCTAATATCGGCATCACGAAAAATGGGACTGGTCGTTTTACAGCAATTAGCGCAAGTTAAACAATCCATTTTTTTAAATTCTGATATATGCTTAGAATGAAAAACAGAATCTAATTGAGTCGGTTTTCTTTTCTTTAAATTAATCGCCATTTTTTGAGTGGCTTTTAGTTCCACTTTGGCTATTTCAATGCTTTTTTTGTCTGTTGGATTCACTGTAGTGTTAAAAAAAGAAATTCAATCATTGTGATTACCTATATTTACAGCGAATTTACAAATAATATGGAACGTTTTGATTTAGTTGTAATAGGAGGGGGGCCAGCAGGATATGCTGCAGCCATGCGTGGTATCGATTTTGGAAAACGAGTTTGTTTGATAGAAAAAGATAAAGTAGGTGGGGCAGGGGTTTACAATGGAGCTCTTTCTTCTAAAACGTTATGGGAATTATCCAATAGAGTTCGAGACGTTAATGACATGATTGTCTCCAAAGGACGAACAAAGTTTGAAATTTCTTGGGAGGACGTAAAACAAAATTTGGCAGAAGCGATTTTTGAACGAAAATTTCAATACTCGGCACACATCAAATTATTGCAGACCGAAACAATGAATAAATTACTAACCTACGAACGAGGTTTTGGTAAGTTGACTTCAAAGAATGAAATTGTTATCGACCATGAGGGAGAACAAAAAACGATTTGGGCAGAAAATATAATACTTTCCACAGGAAGTAGACCCCGTAAAATGCCTGATATTGAAGTAGATGAGGAAACTATTTTAACGAGTGATGGCATCGATAATATTTCTGACTTCCCGAAAAGCTTGGTGATAGTTGGGGCAGGGGTTATAGGGTGTGAATATGCCACTATTTTCTCCAACTTTGGAAAAACGAAAGTCTATATCATCGATAGACAAGATCATATTTTGCCTTTTGAAGATGGTGATATTACTACATTAATTGCGAAAAACTTAGTAAATAGAGGAGTTACCATACATTCCAATGCGAAATTAGAAAGATTGGTAAAAGTAGGAAAAGAAGTAGAATATGAACTTTCATATCCAGATGGTTCTCGTGAAGTAATTCGTGTTGAAAAGGCTCTTTTATCGATTGGTAGACAACCTAATATTGAAAATCTTGGGTTGGAAAATGCTGGAGTTGAAATGTCGAAAAGAGGAGTTCACATCGGTGATGAAGATACCCGTACCAATGTACCAAACATCTATGCTGTTGGTGATGTTTCTGGAAGAATCGCTCTCGTAAATATGGGCGAAATTGAAGCGAGGCATGCAGTTGAAAAAATGTTTGGTAACAAGCCCGAATTATTGAATTACGATAATATTTGTACGATCATGTTTTTGAATCCAGAGGTTGCAGCCGTTGGAATTAACGAACAACAAGCAATCGCTCAAAATATCCCGGTAAAAGTGGTGAAATTGGACTATTCGCTTATCACAAGGGCAATTGCCATGCGACAAACCCAAGGATTTTTCAAAATAATTGTCACTAATGACAAGGAAATGAAGATTTTAGGGATGCGCGTTGTTGGTGCACATGCTTCAACAGCTATTCAAGCAATTGGCCTGTTAGTGAAACTAAATATGTCTATTGAAGTTCTTTCAGAGTTAATTCATCCGCATCCATCTATTGTTGAAGGAATTCAGGAATGTGTTCGAATGTTGTTAAATCGTTCCATTTTTAAATCATCTGTTTTCAAAGATAAATTAGCCTGTTATTCGTTGGTTAATGGCGTAAAAACGCCCTTGGAAAGATTGTAATTTTATGAATCTTTTTTGAACCTAATTGCGCTCATTTTTATTCCTAAACCAAGTCCAATATTCCATTTTCCATTTGATGTTGAAGTTTTAGTTGTATAATACAGCGGTACTTGAAATGCTAAAGCTTTATAGGTGTAGGTTATTCCAAAACCTAAAGTGGGTATTACAACCGAATTTTTTGTTGTTCCGGAATCTTCTTTAAATCGTAGTGATGGCAGCATGCCGATTAAAATTTGTGATTTTCCAAAGCCGTATCCTAATGCTGGTCCGGTAAAGTTTACAAAAGCTCCGCGATCAACGTAGCCGCTCACAAAAGTTCCCCAATATGGAATTACAAGAACTTCCTTGGTAGGAATTTGTATTTGGTGTCTTGTTTGACCAATTGATAGAAAGTGAATGGATAACAGAATAGAGAATAATAATTTTTTCATGGAAATTAATT
>CAIUSK010000378.1 GCA_903901805.1 uncultured Flavobacteriales bacterium | reverse complement strand
GATTTCTCGTTTTTCTTCAAACTCCAACGCCAAATTTTACTTCCATTTTCAACCAATGCCGGTTTTATTTTTTTTATAACATGTATTTGTAATAAATTATCGGAATTTGCTGGTACAACATCTCCCAATGAGCGATCTGACCTACCTAACTCAGCAGGTATAACAACCGTCGCAACATCCCCAACATGCAGAGACATTAATGCCTCATCCCACCCTTTTGTTTGCATGTTATACCCCACCATAAAAGGTAAATCAGATTTGGTGATTTTCGAATTCCCGTCAACAAGCTTACCATTTGGAAGAGTTACAACATAATTGATGAGTACTACGTCGCCTTTCTCAATAGCTTCTCCTCTACCCTTGTATGCCCATTTTATTTTCAAACCATTGGAACGAGAAATTGAATCTATGTATTTAACATTTTTCGATAGTGGATTAGATTTTCCTTTAGGTGCCGCTGGAGTCTTCGTTTTTTTCACTGCTTCACCGCAGGAAGCTATAAGAAGAGTAATAACAATGAATATTCTGATAATCATTACCTATTTTTTATTTTTAATAACTTTAATCAATTCAATATTAACTACAATTGGAGACATTGGAGGGATTTTCTCAAAATCACCCAAAAGACCATGTGCTAAATTACTCGGCAAAATAAATAACGCCTTTTCACCTTCTTTCATGTATTTCAAACCTTCTTGAATTCCGGATTCCACAGTGCTTTTATCAACTAAAAACTGATCTACATCCAATGAATCCGTTTGATAGCATAACGAACCATTTAAAAGAGAGATCTTCAAAGAAACCTCCACAGAATCTGATGACTCAACGCTTGGCCCTTCGTTGGTTTTGTATATGTGATAACGCAAACCTGTTCCTGTAGACTTAGTTTTGATTTCTGAATGATGATTGAGGTATAAATTAATTTGTAATTCCTCCTCTTTCATTCTTTCCTGATTGAATTTAACCGAAGTACTGTCACTCCAATTTGTACCTTTAACAACGTGTTCGGTTTTTTTGTCTCCACAGGAGGTGATCCCTGTAATTAACATCAAAAAAATTAAAATTCTAACTATCATATAGAGTCATAAAAACCAGATAAAACAATAGCCTTAAAACGTTCTTTTGTCAAAAAGATACTTTCTGCACTAAACCCGCCAGCAGCATACTTATGACCGCCACCATTGAAATAAACAGAAGCTAATTCATTCACAAAATAAGACCCTTTGGATCGAAAGGAAATTTTTACTCCTTCCTCTGTTTCCACAAATAAAGCAGCAACCATAATATTTTCAATCGACAAAATAGTATTCACAAGTCCTTCAGTATCTCCTTTTTGATGGTTAAAGCGTTTTAGTTCTTCATTTTCAAGAAAAATAATACCGACAGGAAGTTCCTGCAAAACTTCTAATTTTTCAACAATTGCATAGGATTTGAGTTTTAAACGATCCAAGGAATTAGCATCAAAAATAGCTTCATGGATTTGCGCATGTTGAAAGCCTGTTTTCAACAATGATGAAACAATTTCATGCGTTCTTGATGAAACTGAAGGAAATCGAAAAGAACCGGTATCGGTCATTATCCCCAAATAAATATACTTGGCTATCTCTGCATCAAGTAATTCTCCTAATCCACTTTGCTCAATTAATTCAAAAATCAATTCAGATGTGGAGGCAATGGATGTTTCGGAAATGGAAACAATTGCAGGAATAGAAGGATTTTGATGATGGTCAATCAGAACTTTTTTCGCCATGGAATTTTGCACAATTTCACCCATTTCGCTCCCTAATCTATCAAATGAATTGTAATCAAGGCAAAATATGAGATCAGATTTCTCAACCGTCGAACGAACTAATTCTTTATTCTCTCTAAATAATTGAATTGAATCAATATCAACTAACCAATGAAATGCACTTGAAGATTGATCTGGATGACAAACCAAAACATTGGTATTTATTTTCTTAATAAAACGATATAAAGAAAGAGAACTACCTAATGAATCGCCATCAGGTGACTTGTGCGATGTGATAATTATATTTTTCGCCGATTTAATTAGTTCGATAATTGTTTGAAAATCTTTTTTTCGATCGTGCATATAAGATAAAATGTGTGCTAAATACAAAGTTAGCATTAATTAAACCCTAGATTCAATTGTCCCCGCAAGTTTTTAATAAAAATTAATTATTTTTGTAACACTAGGCAACCAATTAAGCAATTTAAACGTTGTATTAACAACTAAACTAAACCATGAAAAGCATCTATTCAATTATTGTTTTCTTCCTCTGTATTTCTGCATTGAATCTTTCAATTGGACAAGTTAATCTTTGTCTTGGAGATGATGCTACTATATGTGCAGGGCAAACTGTCACTATCAGCAACTGTAATTCTGGAAACAATGCAAACAACGCAGCAGGCCTTTATTTAAATACACCTTCCAGCGTAAGTTTAACGGATGATGTTTGGTCCGGAGTTGTTAATGTTGGATTTACATTTAATTTTTATGGTCAAAACTACACACAATGTGTAATCGGATCTAATGGTTTAATCTCATTTAACACGAATCAAGCTAACCAATATTGTCCATGGTCATTAACGGGAGGCCCTCTTCCTAATGCTATCTTGACAGGTGCAAGAAACTCAATAATGTTAACGTATCAAGATATTAATCCAAGTTTGGGTGGACAGATACAATATCAAACGATTGGCACTGCTCCTAACCGTAAGTTTGTCGTTCTTTATAAAGATATTTTCATGTTTAGTTGTACTTCACAATGTAATTACATGGCGATAGTGCTTCATGAAACTACCAATATTTTCGAACTGCATATCGGTAACAAACCCCTTTGTAACACATGGAATAGTGGACTAGCGATACAAGGATCTGAAAACAATCCGATGACCGTAGCACATACCGTTCCGGGCAGAAACAATACTGTTTGGTCAGCCAACCAAGATGGGAGAAGATTTACACCAACAAGTCCGTCTAATACTAACAACTATACGATTAATCAAATACCTTATTTAATGGTAAATAGTCCTGGTAGTAATTTCGTTTGGCAAGCAGTAAATGCAGCAGGAACAGTATTAGCAACCTTTCCATATAATAATGGAGTACTGAATCTACCCTCTACAAACCCAAATTACAGCATACCCGCAGGAACTTCAGGTTACTTTTTATCCGGTTCAGCATGTGGAACGAGTATCGGATCAATTACCAGTGACACCACTTGGCTAACAGTGGCTAACCCAGTGGTTTCAGGCACATCTACACCAGACATATGCTCGCAATCTTTAGGTTCAGTAACTGCTGTTCCAGGAGCAACATCTCCACCGCCTTACACCTTCAGCTGGCCGCTTTTAGGAGCTTCCGGTCAGACAGTTAATAACGTAGCAGCAGGAACATATACCGTATTTATGACCGATGGTAATGGATGTACTGGTAATGGAACTGTAGTTGTTGGAGATACCCCAGCTAGTTTTACTGGTGCAACTACACAAGTAAGTTGTCCTGGAGG
>CAIUSK010000377.1 GCA_903901805.1 uncultured Flavobacteriales bacterium | reverse complement strand
TTATAGTTTTTTTTAACTTGTAAGGCATCAGGAATTGACGAAGTTTGAGCGAACGAGCAAGTCCAACTCAATGTGCAAAGTAAGATTAGGAATTTAGTCATGTTGATTTTACAGCAAGTTAAGAAAATTGTAAGACACGTTCAAAATTAGTGGAGTGAATCAGAGGTTGAATTCACTTGTTTTAACTTTTTATCCTCTTTTGGTTTCGTAATTTCATTTTTTGATCCACTATCCGTTATCACATTTTTGATGATTCGTTGTCGTTGCGTATGGGAAAGTGTATTGGCAGAAAAAACATTGTGGAAGAAGATTACATCGTCTATTCCTTCCGATTTGATGAGGTTCAATAATCCCTTGTTGAAATAACGGTAGTCAACCACATGTACGGTCTCGTAATTGTTCACCAAAAAAGTAGCAAACGGATTCCCAAATGAATTTTTAATCAACACCACACTTCGACCATTTTTCAGGGATGTTTTAATTTTCATGTGTGGTAAATCACCGCCCAAAAATACGCCATATGAATTTCCTCCAGCCGCATATTCTGCAAATATTTTTGTTTCTGTTGTCACTGGTGGAATGAAGTATTCAACGGAATCTTTATTGTTTTTGATGGATTCATCTTTGGTTAAATTATACAGCGTCCCCAAAAAGTTCTTTTTCACTTTTTTAGTCATTTTTGACAAGGAAGTGGGTTTGAGTCCTGCTGCCTGACAAAAAGCTGTATACGCATAGTACGCTCCTAATCCCGTCCAGTGGTGGTCCGATGCAAAATAGATGTATTCATCTTGATGTTGCACCAAGGCTTCTTTGGCGCGTACATTGATTACTCCAGATTCAGAAAAGGAATAGGCGTCATCGATATTGGCAAATTCTTTATTCCGTAAATAGTCATATTCTTTCACAAAGACAAAGGAGCTACCGGTTGGCACTACACAATTGAAAACGCGCACTTCGGAAGGGAGTAATTTGCGGTATTCATTGACCATCTCGGTATAGCTTTTCACCGAAGATTTGTTTCCACCAAATACCTGAAAAGCTCGTCCACCAATGATTAACAAACCATGTGATGCGGACGACTCAGCATTTACTAAATAGTCAACATCGCGCGCTGCCTTATCTAAATCAATTTTCTTTTCGTCAATTTTTCGTGCTCCTTCTTTTACAATCAGTCGAGCATTGTTAGCCGCTTTGAATCCTTTTCCCTCGTTCATTAAAAAAGCCAATTCAACCAATGAACTTCTAAACGGAAAATGATCATCAACGTACTTTTGGTATTGAATCATCAAAGACCCGTCTAGTAACCCGGCCAAATGAAGTCCGGGCCAAGAAGTTAGTTTACGTTTCTCTGAATCCGAAATTTCCTTTTTTTCTAAAAAGACAAACAACACGGATCCACCGAATAATATACCAGATAAGGTGATTGCATGTATGATTTTAAGTGCTTTCATTAAAAACGGAAATATAAAAATGGATTGTAGGTGCTGCCCACCAAAAAGGAAGTGCAAATTAATAACACACACACATGAAGGATGATTTTTCCTGAAAGGAGAACAGGATGTGTTGATAGGGAGCTTAATCTTTGATTCACAAAATTGAATTCATTCCACGGAATGCAAAACATAATGACCAAGCCAAACCAAAAGATGTTCTGTTTTAAATCAAATAAAAAGGAAACCGATTCATTGGGGGAAAAATTCACCAGGGCTACACAGAATTCACCAAATTTGGAGAGATCCTCAAAATAAAACAAGGACCATCCAAACACAACTAAAACGAAGGTTATTGTGTAACGAAAAACAGATGGAACCAGGTCATACAATTTTAACAAAAACGCTTTTTCCGCAAACATCAATAAAGCAAAATACAAGCCCCACAACATATAATTCCAGCTGGCTCCATGCCACATTCCCGTGAGTGTCCAAACAATTAATATATTTAAATACATTCTTCCAGCTCCTTTTTTATTTCCTCCTAATGGGATATACACATAATCTCTGAAAAACGAAGACAAAGAGATATGCCACCTGCGCCAAAAATCAGTTATTGAATTGGCTGCATACGGGTTTTTGAAGTTTTCATCGTAGTGAAATCCAAACATGCGCCCCAACCCAATTGCCATGTCTGAATAGCCTGAAAAATCAAAATAAATTTGCACGGCGAACAGAGTTATACCAAACCAAGCGGTTACACTTGTCAACGAATCAAATTGATTAATTAAATAACTATCTACCAGGGCCCCAGCGGCATTGGCAATTACAATTTTTTTGAATAATCCAAGGCTGAAACGACCAATTCCAGATGAAAAATCGTCCCAATGAAATTTTCGTCCATTTATTTCATCAGCAATGGTTTTATATCGAACAATTGGCCCGGCCACCAACTGGTGATACAAGCTCACAAAAAGTAAAAAGTTCATCGGGTTTCGTTGTGCTTTTACGTCGCCCCTATAGACATCCACCGTATATGAAATGGTTTGAAAGGTATAGAATGAAATGCCAATAGGCAGTGTTACCGTTGGACGATCAAACGGAAGACTAATAATGGCAGCTATATTATCATAAATGAAGCCGCTATATTTGAAGGCAATTAATAAACCTAAATTCACTGCAATGGAAAAAACGACTACCCATTTCGCCTTGGCTTTGTTGTTTAATCGCTCAATCCAAATCCCATTACCATAATCAAAAAGTGCAGAAAATAAGAGTAAAACAATCCAGATTGGTTCACCCCAAGCATAAAAGAAGAAAGAAAACAAGGTTAAGAGGATGTTTCGGTACATCAAATTCCCTGATACATAATACAATATCAGATTTATAGGAAGAAAAAAGTATAAAAAAACGAGACTAGAAAAAACCATTTTTGCTTCACCCTTTTTGGTGGAGCGTTGTCTTTAGTTGTTTCGAATTGCTTTGATACCCGGAAGTTCTATTCCTTCTAAATATTCAAGCATTGCACCACCTCCAGTTGAAACATATGAAACTTGATCTGCAAGACCAAATTTATTAATTGCAGCAACTGAATCTCCTCCGCCAACTAGTGAAAACGCACCTTGTTTGGTGGCCTTTACGATATCGTGTGCAATTTGTTTCGTTCCCTGTTGAAAATTTTCAAACTCAAAAACACCCATCGGGCCGTTCCACAAAATCAGTTTGGAAGATTGAATGGTCTGTTCAAATAGCTTGGCAGATTCAGAACCTGTGTCTAATCCCATCCATCCATCCGGAATTTCATTGATTTTCACTTCTTTTATCGTTGCATCATTTGAAAATGAATCGGCAATTAAGGTATCTGTTGGTAAAATAATTTGAACATTTTTTGCTCTGGCCTTCTCTAAGATACTGAGCGCCATGGGCAAATAATCATCCTCCACGAGCGATGAACCTACTTTTCCTCCCTGAGCTTTAATGAAAGTATACGCCATTCCACCGCCTATAATGATGTTATCCATTTTATGGATTAAATTTTCAATAATCGTAATTTTAGATGAAACTTTGGCGCCACCTACAATAGCAGTTTTAGGTTTTTCTGTACTATTCAATACTTTATCAACACTTACAATTTCTGCTTCTAAAAGTAAACCAAACATCTTGTCATCTGGAAAATAATTCGCGATAACCGTGGTACTTGCATGTGCACGATGTGCCGTTCCAAAAGCATCGTTGATGTAACAATCTCCGAGTGAAGCTAATTTTCTAGCAAATTCAATGTCTCCAGCAGTTTCTTCCGGGTAAAAGCGTACATTTTCAAGCAGTAATATTTGACCAGGTTTTAATGCAGTACTCATTTTTTGAGCTTCTTCACTGATGCAATCAGAACAAAACAAAACAGTTCTTTCGCATAATTCTTCAATACTTTTGATAATATGACTTAATGAAAAATCAGCCTCTGGGCCGTTTTTTGGCCGTCCTAAATGCGATAAAAGTATAACTGACCCGCCACCAGAAAGCACTTTTTGAATGGTTGGCACGGCAGCTTTGATTCTTGTATTGTCAGTAACTTCAAAAGTTAATTTATCTAAAGGAACATTAAAATCAACACGAATCAAGGCTTTTTTATTGTTAAAAGAATAGGTTTGAATGGATTGCATAAGTGAGATTTTTTGCAAAAATAAGTAATTTCATTCATCTATTTGTTGCATTTCATCCGTAAAAAAGCATTAAAATATGTCTGTTTTTGTTTGTGATTCCTTAAATTTGAAACAAAAATTGAAGAATGGGAAGAGCATTTGAATACAGAAGAGCTGCAAAAGAGAAACGTTGGGATAAAATGTCCAAAATATTTCCAAAATTAGGTAAAGCTATCACGATGGCCGCCAAAGAAAGCGGGATGGATCCAACGACCAATGCTAAATTGCGAACAGCCATACAAAATGCGAAGGCTGAAAATATGCCTAAAGACAACATAGACGCGGCAATTAAACGAGCTGCACAAAAAGATGTTGCCTCATTTGCAGAAGTAAATTATGAAGGAAAAGGGCCGCATGGTGTACTAATATTTGTTGAATGTGCAACGGATAACCCCACTCGAACTGTGGCTAATGTAAAATCCTATTTCAATAAAAGTGGTGGAAGCTTAGTTCCTACTGGATCATTGGAGTTTATGTTTGAAAGAAAAAGCGTTTTTGAAATCAATAAATCAGCTGATATTGATCCAGAGATGTTGGAACTTGAACTAATTGATGCCGGCTGTGAAGAAATTGAAGTTACAGAAGAACTATTGGCGGTTTTGGGTGATTATACCGCCTTTGGAACATTGGCAAAAGCATTGGAAGATAAACAAATTGAAGTACAAAAATCAAGCCTGAAGCGTATTCCAACTTCTCCTGTTGAGTTTTCTGAAGAACAACTACTGGATATTGAAAAGGTGTTGGATAAAATCGAAGATGATGATGATATTCAACAAGTATTTACAAATATTGCTTAATTCCTGATTAGGCAATAACTAGACAGGTTAAGCGTTTACAGATAGATAATACTTCCTTACATTCATGACATTTTTTCGCTCATCGTTTATACTTCCTTTAATTATCGTTTTGGCAAGTTCTTGCTCAACGGAAAAAAACACCTTGGTAAATCGCACATATCATTCTGTTACCGCTAAATACAATGGTTATTTTAACGCAAATGAGCTTATAAATCTATCCATTAGAAGTTACAAGGCTTCTTACAAGGAAGATTTTTATCTTCCGCTCCCTATTGAACGTCTCCCGAGCGAAAAAGAAGTGGAAGGTATTTTACCTGCTATTGATACGGCAATTTCTAAATGTACCAAGGTTATTCAAAATCACAGTATGCCCTCCATTAAAGGTTCATATAAGAAAGTGGAATACAACACCTATATTGACGAGAATTTTATAACCGTTGGACAAGCAAATTTTTACAAAAGAAATTTTGAAAGTGCTTCGAGAAATTTTGAATTTGTTTCGCGGTTATTTGCGGCAGATAAGTCAAACTTTATTGCAAAGCTATGGCAGGCACGTATTGATATTGAAACGGGAAATTTCTCCGAAGCATTAATCGCCATTGAATCTTTGGATGATGTAGTTGAGGAACAATACGGAGAAGACGCGAAGGAAAATAAGAAAAAAGCAAAGTCTAAGTCCAAATCAAGCAAGAAAAAATCGAAATCTAAAAAAGTGAAGGAAAAGGCGCCCGCTAAATTTCCTAAGTATTTGCGCGATGATTTGGAGCGGGTAAAAGCAGAATATTACAACAAGAAAAAAGAAACCAAATTAGCAATAGCGGCACTTGAAAAAGCAGTTGTTCTTGCTCCAAAAAAAGAAAAAGCAAGACTTTATTTTGTGCTTGGTCAGTTGAACACCGCGAATAAAGCACCGTCAAAATCAAATGAAAGTTACACCAAGTGCTTGCAATACCCTGCGCCATACGTAATGCATTTTAATGCAAAAATGAACAAAGCGCTTTCCGGAAAAGATAAAGGAATTAAAACTCAATTAGTACGCATGCTTAAAGAAGCTAAAAATGGTGAGTATCGCGATCAAATTTATTATGCCTTGGCAGCCATTGAACTACAAGAAAATCATAAAAAGCAAGCTGCCGTTTATTTAACTCAATCTGCTCAGGCCACAACGACGAACAAGCGTCAAAAAGCAATGTCGTATGAAAAATTAGGAGATCTATCATTTGATAAAAGTGAATATGTAGCTGCGCAAAAATATTATGACTCTTGTGCAACCGTAATGCCTGAAAATTATCCAAATGGAGAAGAAATAAAAAATAAAGCAGCGAAGCTTAAGTCATTAGTACAGGCAGTGGAAACTGCAACTTTTGAGGATAGTGTTCAACGGATTGCTCTACTCTCGGAATCCGAGCGCAAGGAGTATTTGGAAGATGTGTTAGAACAAATTAAAAAGGATAATGCGCGTAAAAAAAGAGTAGAGGAACAAAAAATGCAGCAAATGCAGGATGCCTTGAACAAACAAAATGAAGCAAGTGGAAAAAAGGGATATTGGAACAATAATAAAACCCGCCAAGAAGGATTTGCAGAATTTAAAAAGAATTGGGGTGATCGAGAAAATAAAGATGATTGGAGGAGAAGTGATAAATTACCGTCAAACTTTGGATCAAATGAAAATGACTCCATTGCCTCCAATGAAGAAATACAAGATACTGATTCCTTAACGGTTGAATCGCTTGCTGCAAATCTTCCATTAACGGAGGAAGCCATGCAAAAATCCATCGATAAATTGCTAAATGCTTGGTTTGATGCCGCTGTAATTTATAAGGATCAGCTCAACGAAGAAGAAATTGCTATCACCTACTTCAAAAAAATAGTTGATAAAAAATATATAAATGAGATTGACTTGAGCGCCGCATTTCAATTGTACCGCATTAATGAAGGTAAGGCCTCTGCTGAAGAATATAAAAGTCATATACTTAAAAATTATTCAACTTCGGACTATGCATCTTATTTAAAAGACCCTGAATTTTTCTTGAAGTTAAAAAACCAAGCAGCACAGGAAGAACAAAAATATTTAGATATATTCGAAAAGTATCAAAAGAAACAATTCGTGTTGGTTATTTCATCCATTGATGATTTTTTAAAAACTGCCGTAAAATCGAAATTAAACGCGAAATTCAAATTACTGCGCGTAAATGCCTTAGCTAATATTACAATTGACAAAAAATTATTAATCCCTGATTTAACAGAGATTACCAAAGAATTTCCGGGTAGTGACGAAGAAAAGCGGGCAAATGAAATGATAAAGATTATTCAAAATGGATTTTCTAAGAACGATTCTATTCCTGTTAAAAAAGAAAGTCCTTATATCTATCTTGATGATGCCATTCATTACGTTATTATTGTTTCAGAAAAACCGACGAATGTTATTGATGTTCAAAATAAAATAAATACATTTAATGGAGAAAAATTCTCTAATTTGAAACTTAAATCTTCAACTCTCGTATTGAACGAAGGCAAAAGTTTGGTTTTATTGAAAGAATTTAAATCATTAAAAAAAGGAAAAGAATATAC
This sequence comes from uncultured Flavobacteriales bacterium, assembly GCA_903901805.1. Taxonomy (GTDB): domain Bacteria; phylum Bacteroidota; class Bacteroidia; order Flavobacteriales_D; family Crocinitomicaceae; genus UBA952. The sequence goes on along the minus strand of CAIUSK010000377.1, from coordinate 739 downwards.
TTCTACGTTTAAGACTAGTAAAAGAGAACTTGGCAAATTCAATGAATTAAAAATAGTATTGATAAGTGCTGAGAACTTAAAAAAATTATTAGAATTAAAGAGTTTGGAAGAATATGAAATGTTTCACGACGAAAATTATTAAATCATGATAAAAAGAGATTTTTTTGGTTCTGAAAACAACGGAGGCTTCAATAAAATTATTGAAGGTACCGAAATCACTGGAGACATTGTATCCGATTCTAACATCATTATTGAAGGTGATGTCATTGGAAATGTATCTTGTTCTGGAAAAGTAATTATTGGTAATACCGGTAAAATTTCAGGAAATCTAGTTTGTATTGATGCTGACATCGAAGGAACACTAGAAGGAGAACTTACCATAGAGAACTTATTGGTGCTTCGTTCAACGGCTCGTATAACTGGTGATATTGAAACTGTTCGACTAGCCATTGAAGAGGGAGGGTTCTTTGAGGGTGCTTGCATCATGAAAAAACCAGGTGAAACAAGTTCGCGATTATTACGTGATAACGTCGAAAAAACCGCTTTACAAGACGAGGATTAATCTATAAAGTCTAAAATCATAGGGATTTCATATCCACAAGATGCCAAATATCGAATGAGTTTGGCTTTTTGTTTTTGCGGGTCTTTTTCACCGGCAAGTTCTTTAATTTTTCGATTCATCAGATAAGTCAAGTTTTCCGAAAATATAGAAAATTCAATCTTGTTCAGGGCACGGTCA
>CAIUSK010000376.1 GCA_903901805.1 uncultured Flavobacteriales bacterium | reverse complement strand
CTATCGACTCAATTGATTCAAGCAACGGGCAAGAAGACCACGTGAGTATGGGAGCTAATGCAGCAACCAAATTTTTAAAAATCATTGATAATTGTTTTACCATTCAAGGAATTGAATTATTAACGGCTCTTCAAGCGATCGAATTTAGAAGACCTTTGAAAACGAGTTCTAAAAACGAAGAATTAATTGCCAAATTCAGAAAGGAAATTTCATTCACTAAAAAAGATGAATTTATGCAACCAAAAATTCAAAAAGCAAGGGAGTTTGTACTTAAATTGTGAGAATAAAAGGAAGTATTAATCCGATAATTAGAAAATTAGGCCGATTTCGACTCCGGTCAATGGTCAATTTGAACTAAAAAAAATAGAAATCATGGAAGAAGAAAAAAAAGTAAAAATTAGTTTTTGGAAAATATTTTGGCCAACTTTTATTGCCATTTGTATTACCTCTTTTATTGGATGGATGATAACCCTACTATTTTTTGGTGGAGTAATCGTTGCACTTAGTGGAAAACAAGATTCGACAGTAAAAGATAATACCATACTACACCTAACACTGAAAGGAGAAATTGCTGAAAAAGATAAAGCTGATTTAAATGCATCTAGCTTCAACGTTTCAAATTCAATTGGTTTGCGCGACTTGCTCATGGGCTTTGAAAAGGCGAAGAAAGACTCCAAAATTAAGGGAATCTATATTGAATTGGACGATTTAAATTGTGGATACGCCACAGCAAAAGAAATTCGTGAAGCGATCAATGATTTTGAAAAATCAGGAAAGTTTGTTATAGCCTATAATTCAGGTGAATTAATTACTCAAAAAGAGTACTACGTAACGTCTGCAGCAAACTCAATTTACGGATTCCCAACGTCCACCATGGAATTTTTGGGAATGGGTGCTGAATTAACTTTTTTCAAGAATTCTTTGGATAAACTCAATGTTGAAGTGGAGATTATTCGTGGTAAAAACAATGATTTCAAAAGTGCTGTTGAACCGTTTTTCAGAACTGAAATGAGTGATTCTAGTCGCTTACAAATTGAAAGATATATGAAAAGCATGTGGGAAGACATTACCACAGAAATAGCCAAAGACAGAAAAATTACTACAGTCGATTTAAATTTAATCGCCGACTCGATGTTAATTAAACGAACGGATGATGCGCTGAAATATAAGCTTTTAGATGGCTTAAAATACAAGGACGAAATCATGGAAATGTTGTGTAAAAAAATGAATTGTAAAAAAACAAGTGAATTGAATCTTTACAACTTCGAAAAATACGCCCGTAAAGAATTTAGTGAAGACCAAACCTTAGTTGCCGCTGAAGAGCCAAATATTGCTGTTATAGTTGCCGAAGGGGAAGTTGCTACTAGTGGAGACGGTGTTGCTTCCAATAAAATTTGCAAATTATTCAAGGAAGCACGTGAAAAAGAATCCATTAAAACAGTTGTTTTCAGAATCAATAGTCCAGGTGGGAGCGCATTGGCAAGTGAAGAGATTTGGAGAGAAGTTACCCTTACAAATAAAGTAAAGAAAGTGATTGTTTCCATGGGAGATGTTGCCGCCTCAGGTGGATACTATATTGCAGCTCCTGCGACTAGAATATTTGCAGAACCCACAACTATTACTGGTTCCATTGGTGTTTTTGGAATGATCCCTTACACCGGGAAAATGCTTGAAAACTACCTAGGAATTACTTTTGATAGAGTTTCCACAAACGCTCATGCGCCAATGAGTTTGAACCGTAAATTAACACCTAGCGAATTGGCAACAATTCAAGGAGAAGTAGACGATATTTATGACTTATTTCTTCAGCGAGTTTCGGAAGGTCGAAAAATGACCAAGGATCAAGTAAATGTATTTGCCCGTGGACGCGTATGGACAGGTAAAGATGCCAAAAGAATTGGTTTAGTTGATGAAGTGGGTGGTTTAACGGACGCGATTAATTATGCTGCTAAATTGGCTAAAATATCAGAACCTAAAATTCAATATTATCCAAAAAATACGCAAAATGAATTTCTAGAATTAATAGATCTGTTAAATGAAGAATCAGAAGAAACTGGCGTAAAATCAAGTATTCCAACTGAATTATTGAACTATTATTCTAAACTGAAGAAAATTGAATCATGGTCCGGAATTCAAATGCGCTTACCTTACGAAATAAAATTAAGATAATTCATGAGGTTTGGAGTTATTGATGTTGGTACAAATGCTGCTCGTTTATTGATTGGAGAGATTCATAATCAATCCACCAATAAAATATATTATACACGTATTCCACTTCGTTTAGGTGACGATGTTTATTCAAATGGTTTAATTTCTGATCAAAAAACATCTGATTTCATTGATACAATTCATGCCTTCAAGTTGATTTGTAAATCGTTTCATGTTGATAAAATCAAGGCTGTTGCTACATCTGCCATGCGCGATGCGAAAAATGCAGCTGAAATTATTAGACAAATCCATGAAAAAACCTCCATTCATCTCGAAGTAATTTCAGGAGCCGAAGAAGCTAACTTAATTTTGGAAGCCTTCGAAACACTTGAATTTGATCGATCCATTCCTTTTGTCGTAATCGATGTTGGTGGGGGAAGCACCGAGATTAGTGTGTTTGAAAACGGGAAACGAACAGCCTCTAGGTCATTTGAATTAGGCACATTACGTCTTCTTAATCACAAAGAAAGTGATGAAATTTGGAAGGATTTAGCCTATTGGATTGAAGAAAATATTCCCTCTCAACAAGAAATAAAGGCATTTGGTACGGGTGGAAATATTGGTAAAGCGCACAAAATTTTAGATTTGAAGAGCGCAGAACCTGCTCCCCTTATTTCATTACAGTTGATTCATGAAAAGCTGAAAATATTATCTTTGGAGGAAAGAATGAAACAATTCCCTTTAAAAAGTGATCGGGTTGACGTTATTGTTCCAGCGCTTGAAATCTATGTTTTCATTATGAAACTAATAAATTGCTCCGAGATATTCGTACCGAAAATAGGATTGGCGGATGGCATCATTCATTCCTTAGAAACTAATTTATCAAATTAAAAGATATGGCTCAAAAACCCTCCATACCGAAAGGAACACGGGATTTTTTACCGGCTGATGTTGCCAAAAGAAACTATTTATTTTCAACCATGAAAAGCGTTTTTCAAAAATATGGCTTTGCTCCTATTGAAACTCCGTCATTTGAATTATCTTCAACGCTATTAGGTAAATATGGTGACGAGGGAGATCGTTTGATTTTTCGAATATTGAACAGTGGAGAAAAGGTACGGAAGGCTGATTTAGAAGCTTTAGCAGCTGATAACCTTCCTAAATTCGCTAATTCGTTGGCCGAAAAAGCATTGCGTTACGATTTAACAGTACCATTTGCTCGTTTTGTAGTTCAGCATCAACATGAGTTGTCCTTTCCCTTTAAGAGGTATCAAATTCAACCAGTTTGGCGCGCCGATCGTCCACAGCACGGACGTTACCAAGAATTCTTTCAATGTGATGCTGATGTTGTCGGCAGCGATTCGTTACTTCATGAAACCGATTTAATCTTCATCTTCGACGAAGTCCTTAGTTCTTTCAACCTTCCTGGTTTTACCATACACGTAAATAATCGAAAAATCCTTTCTGGAATTGCAGAAGTTTGTGGTGAATCTGAAAAATTAGTTGAAATTACTGTTGCAATTGATAAACTCGATAAAATTGGCGAAGAAGGTGTTTTGGAGGAATTAAGAAATCGAAATATCGCAGAAAAAAGCATCGAATTAATTAAACCTTTATTTCAATTAAAAGGAGATAATAAATTCAAAATCAATTTTTTGAAAAAATACCTATCCACAAGTGAAATTGGATTAAAAGGCATTGAAGAAATTGAAACAATATTTCACTCAGTGAACGAAATTGGCTTATCAAAAGGAATTATTGAGCTTGACGTAACACTTGCTCGTGGACTAAATTATTACACGGGGGCAATCTTTGAAGTAACAGCGCACGATGTACAAATGGGTAGTATTTGTGGTGGTGGACGCTATGATGATTTAACTGGATTATTTGGTATGAAAGGATTATCTGGTGTTGGTATCTCTTTTGGTGCTGATCGCATTTACGACATTCTAACGACTTTGAACTTGTTTCCTGACGATTTGGAGAAAGGAATTGAGGTAATGTTTGTCAATTTTGGTAAAAATGAAGCTTCAGCTGCCTATAGATTGGTTCATCAATTGCGAAAAAAGGGAATATCAGCAGAACTCTATCCTGAATCGGCAAAAATTCAAAAACAAATGAAATATGCCAATGATACACATGCTCAATTCGTTGCATTATTGGGTGAAAGTGAATTGAAGAATGAAAGTGTGCTTTTAAAAAACATGCTCTCAGGTGAACAAAATGAAGTTTCATGGTCAACTTTGATGGAACAATTTAAACGTTAACTCATGTTAGGATTAAAAATGGCAACAGACCCTCGCTGGGTAAACATCGTTGAGCGTAATCTGCATGAAATTTTGATTGACCATGCTTTCTGTGAACAAAAAGCTGCAAGTAATGCCATTTCAATGATTGTACAATATCCCTTTTATGTGGATTTGGTTCAGGCAATGACCGAAATTTGTCAAGAGGAAATGATGCATTTCGATATGGTTCATCAAAAACTTTTAGATAGAGGTCTAACATTAACTTTTGAACGTAAAGATCCATATGTAAACGATTTAGCACTTTATCTTAAACGCAGTGCACACGGCTCAAAGGAAGGGTATTTTGTGGATCAAATGCTCTTTGCCGCTATGATTGAAGCAAGAAGTTGTGAACGTTTTAAAATACTTTCTGAGGAATTAAAAGATGAAGATTTAAAGAAATTCTACCGAGACTTAATGGAAAGTGAAGCCCGACACTACACTACATTCATTGGTTTCGCAAAGAAATATGGAGGAAAAATCAATGTTGAATTACGTTGGCAAAATTTCCTTGAATTTGAAGCAACTTTGATGGATCAATATGGTAAAACAGAAACTATACACGGATAATATGAAACATGCAAACTACAAATACTCGGTTCGAGAAAGATTAATTCGATACGTTCAAATTGATACTGAGGCTGACCCAAATTCTGAGTCCACTCCATCGAGTTTAAAACAAAAAGATCTTTCTAAATTGCTTGTAGAAGAACTTAAACTAATTGGGATAGTTGATGCCGAAATGGACGAATGGGGTTATGTTTATGCAACAATTCCGGCCACTTCAACACACAAAAACATTCCAACTATTTGTTTTTGTTCACATGTTGATACTGCTCCAGATTGCAGCGGAAAAGACGTAAAACCGATCGTTCATGAGAATTATCAAGGACAACCAATCACTTTACCAGATGATACAACTCAAGTCATTACGGTTGAAAAGCACCCATATCTGGCTAAAAAAATTGGAGACGATATAATCACTGCAAGCGGAAAAACATTATTGGGAGGTGACGATAAGGCAGGCGTTGCAATTATCATGGATTTCGCTCAGTTTATGATGCAAAACCCTGAAATCCTTCATGGCAAAATAAGAATTCTATTTACACCGGATGAAGAAATTGGTCGCGGAGTAGATAAGATAGATATGAAAAAACTCGATGCAGATTTTGGATATACGCTAGACGGTGGGCCACTTGGATCCATAGAGGATGAAACATTTTCTGCAGATGCCATGACATTTACTTTTCAAGGTGTTAGCGCTCATCCAGGCTATGCTAAAGGAAAAATGGTTCACGCAATAAAAGTCGCTTCACATTTTGTAGATTCCTTACCAAAAGATAGTTGGTCGCCTGAAACAACCAAGGATCGCGAAGGATTTGTTCATCCTACTTCCATCTCGGGTGGTCTAGAATCAGCCACCGTTTCGTTTATTATTCGAGATCATCAAACAACTAAATTAGGTGAATATGAAAATCGATTAATCGAATTGGCAAATTCTGCAGTGAATAACTTTCCTGGATCATCGGTTGAACACCAAACGAGTGAACAATATCGAAATATGAAAGAAATTCTGGACACGGTTCCTTTTGTAAATGAATATGCCGTTCAAGCCATTGAAAAAGCCGGAATTGAACCTAAAAAAATGATTATT
>CAIUSK010000375.1 GCA_903901805.1 uncultured Flavobacteriales bacterium | reverse complement strand
TACAGGTAAAAAGGAATCAATACAACTGAATCATACCTATAATGCACAGCAAATTGATTGGTTTAAAGCAGGTTCAGCACTGAATTTGATAAAACTTACTCAGAATTAATAAAATTTCCCTACATGTAAAATGCCCTTATCGATAAAGATAAGGGCATTTTTGTTTAGTAGTGTATGGAATCTCCTCCTTATGTTGGACTATTTTAACGTGAAGTCAATCAATGCTAGTTTATTGATTTTATGCATATTGCTTTCTATAATTTGAGTAATTTTTTCAAATTCATCCATTTGTATAGTGTGGTCAGATATCACTTCGATGGAATTAAATTTCTCCTTTATCAATTCTTCAATGAGTACATTAAAATCTGCAGCCCCAAATGATCTTTCAATTAAACAGTTAACACGTTTTAATTCTAATTGGCAATGCACACTTTTCACAAATGATAGGTTATCTGAGACAATAACGATGGCAGTATAGGTGTTGTTAAACATAAAGTATGAACTAATAATAGTTGCTGCAAAGTTCCGTCTTTACCCCCGATAGTATTTAACTGTAAGATTATCTTTATATGAATTCTCATACATAAAGCCGATGTAAAAACACCGGCTCATGAAATGATTGAAAGTTAATTTCTTATGTGCTTAATTACTTGCTGTTGACCTTTTTCTGTTTGAAGTAGAATGAAATACATACCAGATGGAATTGTTTCTCTTATTGGGAACATATTAGAACCAGGTAACAAATCAGCCGTGTTTTCCATGATTTTTGTTCCGTTTATATCTTGCAATGTATACCTCATTGTTTGCTGTTCTGAAGTTGAAATATGCAACCAAAATTCGTTTTCAGATGGATTAGGTATTGTTCTTCCAATGAACGGATAACTTGTTTCACACATCGGACTAATTGGACCATAGTATTTTTGTAAACCATCGTTATCTACTTGATTTAAGCGGTAGTAAATTGTATTCATTGATTTAGCGAAATCTTGAAAAGAATAGCTCAATAATTCATTGGAGTTTCCGGCTGCAGGCAACTGACCAATTGTATTCCAATTTAAACCATCTGTTGATTTCTCCACTTCAAAATGCGAAGAATTAAACTCTGAGGCTGTTTGCCATTTTAAGGTAATACTCTCACTAGCACACTCAGCACTAAATGAAAGTAATTCTACAGGCAGCGGTTGATTAGACCCACCAGCACCACCAAATTCAGAGAAAGTAGTAAGACCATTCCATTCTAAATAATTTTCGCTTGCAAAAACCCCTGCTGAACCTTGACTAACAGCATTGGTAAACGATCCGTCTGTTGGCTGATACCATTGGCCTGAACTAATTTTAATCGGTTTAAGATCTCCTTCAGCCAATAAACCATCTGTAACGAAATCCGCATCCACGTAATGTAATTGAATTTTATATGAATATCCTGTAATATCGTTTGGCTCAACAATCCAGTTACGGTCCAAATAGTTTGTTAAAGAGCTATTTAGCGTTCCTTGTTTGCTGTCTTTAACACGCACACCCACATGCGCATTGGCCCCATAATTACCGGATGCAAAATCTAATACAATTGGTGTGTATTCAGCTACTGCGCCTCCATTTCCAATAGGAAAAGTAAATGCGGCAATATCACCAGATCCTTCTGTAAATCGTTTTCTCAATTCCCCATCACCAGAGGCGATAATCATATTTGATGATGATGGCGTTCCACCAATGCTTGCATTTAACCCAAGTGTTACGTGATTTGCTCCTAAGGTTAGTTTACCGCTGGTTAAAGACAACGTTCCAACTACAGATAAGTCTTGGCTAATACTCAAGCCAGCACTGTTATTCAGTGTTAGGTTTTTAATGTCACCTGTGAACGTGGAAGCAGGAATTGTTTGTGCAGTTGAACCACCAAATACAACCGTTGCAGAAGCATTGCTGGCATCGATGTTTCCGGAAGTGCGGCTGATGGAACCGTTTATGTTTAAAGTATTTGCGCCAACTGTTAAGGTTCCTGAATTTAGGGTTAGTGTTCCGTTTACGGTAGTGTTTTGCGTCAACGTAATTCCTGTACTTTCGTTATATGTTGCATCATCAAATGTTGTATTTGGAATAGAAATGGCTGTGGTACCTCCCGTTGGATTTACTGTGTTAGCAGAACCACTCCAGTTTCCATCATTATCAGTTACTGAATAAATTAATGAATTATCGGACGTTTTCTTGAATTCGATTCGTTT
>CAIUSK010000374.1 GCA_903901805.1 uncultured Flavobacteriales bacterium | reverse complement strand
GGTCCAAATGCACCAATTTCTCCTAAACCTGATAACAAATGCATTGGGAAAGTTGCGTTTTCATAATGCTCATCAATGATAGGAGAAACTTCACGTTTAACCCAAGCACGAGCAGCATCCCGAACCAATTTATGTTCTTCAGACAATAAATCATCTAGCATGTAATAGTCCGGTTGAATGTACTGATCAGTTTTCATAATGTATTTTAAATAAAGACAAAAATAAGTATATTTTGTTCTAACCACAGCAACACCCTTAAAGTTTTGGTCAGTTAAATAGAAAAATCAACAAAATGAAACAATATATTGCATTTTGTTGCACTGCTTTACCAATAACCTTCTTACTTTTGCATATGATTTCACTAATTCAGGTGGGCGAGCTTGTTGCAAGGAAGACTCCTTTCGAATTACCCGAACTTTTGGGCTTGTTCATTGGTCTTTCACTCATTGGATTAGCCAAAATAAGCCATTCCAAAACATTGGCAACTGCTTTTGGGACATTATTCTCGTTAAAAACTGAGATTTCTTTTAATGATACAGTAAAAATGCATCCACTAGGTTCTTTTTTGTTAATCATTAATTTCCTGGTCAGTATTTCGTTGATTGTATTTTTGGCCACAAAACCACTGAATATTGATATCGACAATCACTATTGGTTTTCCCTCGGAATTGCGTCACTTTCCCTTTTTATTTATTTAACTGGAATTTATGTTGTTGGTTTTATTAGTGGCGAACTAAATCGAATTCGTATAAATCAAATTTTTACACTCAATTTCATTCACATTACGGGAATTGTTAGTGTTTTCTTGGCTATTCCTTGGATAATAAACCCTCACCTCAATATATTTTTTACAATCACCACTGCAACATTACTTGGAATGCTTTATTTTTTGCGTTTAATAAAAATATTATCGGTTGCAGTTCGGGAACATATACCAATTTATTATTTAATTTTGTATCTTTGCACCCTCGAAATCCTTCCTGTCTTTGTAGGTGTTTCTGTTTTTTGGAAGTATGTAGTTGTTTAGATAACGGTTAATATTTAGAAAAATTGGCTATCAAATCAATTTTAGTATCTCAGCCCAAGCCCGAAGGAGACAAATCTCCCTACTACGATTTAGTGGAAAAATATAAAGTCAAAATAGATTTTAGACCCTTTATCAAAGTAGAAGGTGTTGACACCAAAGAATTTAGGTCACAACGTATTAATTTTTCTGACTTTTCAGGAATAATCTTAACCTCTAAAGTAGCTGTAGATCATTTTTTTAGAATTGCCGAAGAAATTCGTTACGAGGTTCCGGATGACTTAAAATACTTTTGCATTTCAGAAGCAGTAGCTTTGTATCTTCAAAAATACGTAACCTACAGAAAACGAAAAATATTTTTTGGCAAGCAAACAATCGAGCAGTTGGCCGATGTTATGAAAAAACATAAGAATGAAAAATTCTTACTTCCTTGTACCGATATTTTAAGAGACAATATTCCGCTCACACTTGAGGAACAAAAAATTGAGTTTTCAAAGGTGATCCTTTATAAAACAGTTGCTGCCGATTTATCTGATCTAGAGGATGTAAAATACGATTTATTAGTGTTTTTTAGTCCTGGAGGAATTGAGTCACTTTTTAAAAACTTTCCGGACTTTGTTCAAGACAAGACTTGTATTGCGGCTTTTGGAACAACAACCGCTCAAGCAGTTTTGAAAAATAATCTTCGTCTAGATTTACATGCACCTCAGCCCAATGCTCCTTCTATGGTTGGTGCAATCGAGTTATTTATAAAAGAAAAACTCAAAAAGGGTTAATGTTTTCGCGACTGAAAAGGATGTAACTTTTTTTAAAGGCATTTTATTATTTTTGCAAGACATTAGAACAGAAATACAAATTTGTAACTATCAACCTTACTTTTATATGAAACAACTTATTCATGACTTTCCAAAACACATTGAGGAAGCATTCGTAATCGCAGAAAAATCAACATTTCAAACTCCAACAACTGAAATCCATAATATCATTATCTGTGGTATGGGCGGTTCTGGAATTGGAGCAAAAATAGTTTCTAATTGGGTACAAAATGAAATCAAACTTCCTATAACTCTTGTAACCGACTATACCTTGCCAAGTTTTGCATCTGATCATTCCCTCATTATCGGTTCATCTTACTCCGGAAATACGGAGGAAACAATGATGGCACTTCAGGAAGCTAAAGCACTTGGGGCTCACATTATGTGCGTTTGTAGCGGTGGTAAAATGGAACAATTTTGCAAAGAAAATCAATATGATTGTGTTATCGTTCCCGGAGGAAATCCTCCTCGGAGTACTTTAGCATTTTCACTTGTTCAATTACTCAACATGCTTAATTCACATGGGTTTATTGGTTCAACTACCTTGAACAACATGAAAGCAGCTCAACAATTGTTGAATGATAATATTACAGAAATACAATCCGTTGCACAAGAAGTTTCAGCTCATTTGTTCGGTAAAATTGGCATCTTGTATGGTGAAACAAAATACGAAGGAGTTATTGTTAGAGCGAGACAACAATTTAATGAAAACTCAAAATACCTATGTTGGCATCATACTATCCC
>CAIUSK010000373.1 GCA_903901805.1 uncultured Flavobacteriales bacterium | reverse complement strand
ATTACATCAATTGGCAAGATGCTTTTCGTTTTCCAGAGAAATTCCTTGAATCCCGAGTTTCTGAATTAGAGGACATTCAATTTGAAATTGAATATGAATTTCCGAGGCATTTTTCGGAAATATTGAATACAGAAAAATTATTATCATTTAGTATTGCAGATGCTTATTATTACGCAATGGATAACGGTCTAAAAGGAAGGGTTTCAATAGAAGAATCCATGCAAAATCATGCTGATGTAATTATGGAGGCAACAACTGATTTGGAAGAAGCCATCAAACTCATTCAATTATTACAAGATCATATTGAACATCGATTGAAGCATTACACGAAATGTATTTCGAAATGCACTCCCAACTATTTGAAATACTTAATTGAAACCTACAACAGACAACTCATTCAAAAACTACGAATTGATTTAGATTCTGAATGAAAAAATAGCTAAATTTATCCAATGAAAGCAGCTGTAATTCTTTTTGTATTATCGACTATTTTTCTATCGAAATCTAGTTATGGCCAACTCAAAGCCTACCTTGATACCAAGCAATTTTATAATGATCAAGTAGGAGATTACGCTGAAATATATCTGCAATTTGTTGCACGATCGGTAAAATACGAAGGAAAATCAGGCGGATTACAAGGAAAAATTGCAGTGCGTATTTCAGTTAGTCAGAAAGATTCAGTTCACTTTTCAGATGTCTATATTCTAGAATCACCATTGATGAAAGATAGTATTATTGAAGATTTCTATGACGTCATTCGATTTGCACTTCCTACAGGAAAACACAATTTAACAGTAGAATTAACAGATGTATTAAATCCAACGTCAAAGGCCATAAAAGCTGAAAGTGAAATAACGTGTAAAAATGTGGGTGGTAAAATTGCCTTTTCAGACCTCGAAATAGCAGAATACGCAAAAAGAACAGAAGAACTATCCAATTTCACCAAATCTGGTTATTATATCTTACCTCGTTTATCTTCTTTTTTTCCAAATCAGTTATCTACCCTTCCTGTTTATTTTGAAATATATAATTCCAACTTATTAGCAGATTCTCAATTTGTTTTAAAGCAAGAGATTATTCAAGAGGGTTCGACAACTGGGCTTATTGAATTTGAAACATTCTCAAAACACAACAAATCCCCCATTATTCCCATTATACGAGGAATTGATATCACCAACCTACCCACTGGGAAATATGAGCTAATCTATTCGATATTAGATCGTTCAAAAAATGAAAAAGCACGACAATCATACATTTTTGAAAGAAGTAATGATCTTGAAATCAATATTTCTATGGATAATCTCGTGTTGGATCCGGCATTTCAGCAATCGATAACCGAAGATAGTGTTTCCTATTTTTTGGAGAGTTTATTACCTATTTCACGTCAAACAGAGATATTAAATATTATATCTACCCTTAAATTGAAAGATAATTCACAAGCCAGAAAACACATTCAAGCCTATTGGATTAGGACAAATCAAGCCAACCCTTATGAAGCCTGGATGGCTTACAAGCAGCAGGTTCAATACGTACAGCGTCTTTATTCCAATAACTTTCAAGATGGTTATGAAACAGACCGAGGCAGAGTCTATTTAAAATATGGCTCACCCACAACAGTTGTTCAAAAAGAAACATCTCCCTCTGAATATCCCTATGAAATTTGGCAGTATAATAAAATTGGAATGTTCAGTAATAAACGTTTTATTTTCTATAATCCTGATTTAGTAAACAACACCTATCGTTTGCTTCATTCAGAT
>CAIUSK010000372.1 GCA_903901805.1 uncultured Flavobacteriales bacterium | reverse complement strand
AGTCAATGCCAATTGTATTACAATACCATTGAATACTTCCCCATCTTGGTTGGTTTTCTTCGTTGATTTTGTTCAGAGCCTCATCACGCGATAGAACACCTTCTCTTATTTGATTGCTTCGAAATGTGTCATTCTCAGTGAATCCAGCAACAATATAATAAATATAATTATAGAATGCTGCCGTTCCATCACCTATTCTCCAAGTTGTTTTAGTCTCAGGATCTGTTTCCCAATCGTATTCATTAAGTAACAAGCTTTCCACCTGATTTTCATCCCATTTCAAATAGTCAAATAAATTCACATTTTGATGTTTCATTAAGTAATATGACTTGAAAGCATCCAAGGTATCCAAAAGAGAAGAATTAATGTAGGAAGGATTCAAAAGATACTCTTTACCATAAAAAAGCATCATTTTCATTTTGTCTTTATTGGATAAAGAATAGGTATGTTCTCCCGAAAAATCAGGAGCAATCCCACAGAATCCCGTTTTAAAGCGTGTTGTTTCCAACATATTTTCTCCCATTACGGATAAGCTCAGGTTATTTTGCTTCATTAATAAACTGGCAAAATAGAAATATTGTTTATCTCCTGCCATAAATAATGGAATTGTTCCGAGATGAGGGCGTTTCAACCAAGCTTCGACATTCTTTTTTATATTCTTTCTTTTCTTTCTTATATCTGCAGAAATCAATATGTGTTCTACCCCCAATGCACCGCACATGCGCGCCTGATTTCTTCTTGAGAGATCAGTTAACATACCCCAATCATAAGAAAATGCGATAGGTTTCAAACCTAATTCTTTTTTTATGTAATGAAGAGCAAAACTACTGTCTCTTCCACCACTGAAAGGCACTAAACAGTCTGCTTTTGTTTTATCTCTTGATTTATAGTGATCTGTTAATTGTTTAAATGATTCTTCTCCTTTAAAATTCAATGGTTTGTAGTGATTACAATAATTACAAACACCATTGTGATCGAAGCTAATGAAAGGAAAGGTTTCAGGCAAAACACATTTTGAACATCTTTTTAGATTTACTACCTGAAGATTTCGTTCGCTAACAAAATCCAACATTTCCTTGGGAATGCTTTGTAATACATATGTTAAACTCGCGTTTTGTAAAACTGTATTATTAATTGAAACATTCACTAACGAAGATGGCTTATTTGTTCTATTTGTTAGACTAATTAATTCATTTAAATTAATTGAATTTACTGAACAATTTCCTTTGTTTACAACCAGAAATTGCATAGGGTTTAATTGACAAATTTTATTTTTAAGGTTAGGAGGAATACTCAATTTATCGCAATATTGATTCAAAATATGACGCTCAGAAGCAAAAACGAAGGAGTCTTCAATTTCGTTCCACATATAGTAGAGCGAACCATTGTTGGTTGCCAAAAGTAACTCCTCCTTTTCTTCAAAAAGCACCGCAATGGATGTCATGCCATAAATGGTTTCAAATAAATACTTGAGTGCCTCATTAATCGAAGACCCAACTTTTAGTTTATGATCCAATAGTAGAGGGATTAGTTCACTATCAAGTTCTGAATTAGGTTTATCACCTTGTATGTCCGCCCATATTTCTTTTGAATTAGTGATTATGCCATTATGCACAAGCACCATTCCGTTTCTAATTACGGGTTGATTATTGTAATTATTATTTTCATCACCATTGGTTACAAGCCGTGAATGACCAATTGCTTTAAAATAGTTATTTTGATTATTTTTTAAGTTTTCTTGATATTCCTTCGTTTTAATAAAGTCACTTGCTGGGAATGGTGTTTTAAGCACTCTGATGGAATTAGAATCCTCTAAAGCTAGACCAGAAGCCTCTTTCCCCCTTGATTCAGACAAGCGGAACAATTCAGACAAGTTAGATCCTCCATGTTCTTTTTTAGGTTGAATAATACCAAAAATACCACACATATCAATTACTTATATAATCGTTCATTATCTTGCATATCCATCCACATGGCGAAAAGCAAACTTAAAATGCTGGTGATTCCCAAAAAAGTAAACGCGAATAAAGTCTCGAAATTCATTTCAGTTCCCGAAATAAAAGCTATAATAGCCTTCCAAATGTAAGGCATCCAAAGTAATCCGGTAATAAATGACAGATGATAAACTAAAAACAAAGGATGAAAATCTCTAAATAAATACTTTACCCATAATCTTTTGTAAAATGATTTCAGTAACAGCCAACTCACTCGTGGAATTACTTTAAATATCTTCATTTTTGACTTTTCACCAACGTCGTATATGGGCTTTATTTCAACTTCTCGCAACGTGCAAAATGATATATTTAGTTTGACTAACATATCATTTGGCATTCCATAGCTTTTATAAATTTCATGAATTCTAATTGCGTTCAACGCCTTATTTGAAATTGCCGTATAACCCGTTTGTGTGTCTGATACATGCCAATAACCACTTGCTAATTTGGTTAAAATTGATAAAATTGAATTTCCGAAGTACCGAACCTTGGGAATTACCAAAAGTGCACTTCGATGAATTAATCGATTTCCCTTCACATAATCAACGCCTTCTTCCAGAACTGGGCCACAAATAGAGAGTAGTTCATCAGGATCCATTTGACCATCACCTGCCATCACTGCAGTACAATCAATTCCGTGATCTTTTGCCCACTTATACCCTCTTGCAATAGCAGCACCCACTCCTCCATTTTCCAAATGATTTATAAGAATAATTCTAGAATTGATTTCATCTTTGTTTATAACCTCGGATGGCGTATATAAGTTAATTTCCTTTTTTTGTAATTCTTGCAAAACTATACTTGCTCGATTGTATCGATTTGGTTTTATT
>CAIUSK010000371.1 GCA_903901805.1 uncultured Flavobacteriales bacterium | reverse complement strand
GCACTTTCGTTTTGCCTTTTTTAACCGGTCGATTTGAAACCACGCCCAATTGAAATGACTTACATTCATGAATCAATGGGCAATTTACACAAAGAGGTTTACCTGGTATGCATTGAATTGCTCCAAATTCCATCATGGCTTGATTGAAAATACCTGGATCCTGCTTATCGATTAGCTCGTTTGCGAGTGCGCTAAACTGTTTTTTACCTTCCGTGGTATCAATGGGCAAATCAATATCAAACAATCGACTTAAAACGCGATAAACATTGCCATCAACAACTGCATGCGGTAAATCATACGCGAAGGAGGCAATTGCCGATGCTGTATATTCTCCAATTCCCTTAAGTTTCAGAATCGATTTGTAATCAGTTGGAAAAACCGCATCAAAATCAGTAGCAATTTGCTTTGCGGTGGCGTGAAGATTTCTTGCACGAGAATAATAGCCCAATCCCTGCCAATCAGCTAACACTTCTTGTTCAGAAGCAGCAGCAAGATCACTAACAGTTGGATAATGACGGATAAATTTTTCGTAATAGGAAAGACCTTGAGCCACACGAGTTTGTTGCAAAATTATCTCGCTTAACCAAATATTATAGGGGTTTTTGGTCTCTCGCCATGGTAAATCACGTTTATTAGCAAGGTACCAACTCTTTATTATTTGCTGAAAATCAGTCATTAACGTTAATTATTAAAAAAAAATTAAGAAAAATCGACAATTAAATGCTTAAGCTAATTACTTTTGTAACTCAAATTAAACTAGTATTAAACTTATATTAAACTCTAAAAATAACAAATCATGACTAAAGCAGACGTAGTTACGGAAATTGTTCAAGAAACTGGACTTGAAAAAAACGAGGCATTAAAAGCAGTTGAAGCCTTTATGACATCTATCAAAAACTCATTAGCAAACGGACAAAATGTTTACCTACGTGGTTTTGGAAGCTTTATCGTTAAAGAAAGAGCAGAAAAAACTGGAAGAAATATTTCCAAAAACACAACAATCATTATTCCAGCGCATAACATTCCTTCTTTCAAACCTGCAAAAACATTTGTAGAGGAAGTAAAAGCAAAAGTAAAAGGCTAATCCCAAACTTATATCTCTTCTTAAAAATACGTTACATCAGTGACGTATTTTTTTTTCCTATTTGGAGCAGATATACACAAATGCCGGCGGAATATTCAGTGCTGTAAAACGGAGTTTCACCTTGCTAAAGATTTCTTTTAGTTTACTTTTTGCCTGTAAACTATATTGAAACTGAATGTATTTTCCATTTTCAACTAAGGCATGATGAGCAGTATTTAAAATGCTCGAGCGCAAGTCTTTCGAAAAATTTGCTAGTGGCAGAGAAGAAATTATAACTTCTGTTTTCTCAAAACCATATTCTTGAAGATAACGCTGAATTTGATCGGCTGAATCAAATATAATATGAACATTACTTTGCTGGAATTCTTCTTTTAATTGAGTGCAAAATCCCTCGTTTAGTTCAAAGACAAATAAATGAGCCGTAGTAGGTAATTTTTCGACGATTTTTCGGGTAAAAACACCTGTTCCAGGGCCTAACTCAACAACCACATTTACCGTTGAAAAATCGATGGTATCAATCATTTTAGCAGCCAAAAAACGAGAACTAGGCGTGAGTGAACCCACCATTTTGTTTTCTTTAATAAACTCCTTTAAAAACGTCCTTTTTGACATAGGTTATTCAGCTAATATAAAGGAATCTGCTTGTATTACACCATGAACCTTTCCGGTGAATTCCTTGCCGAAAAAAGGTGTGTTACTGGCTTTTGATACACTATTCTTCTTTTCATAAATCCATTTTGATTGGGTATCAAATAGGGTTGCATCCACCGATGAGCCAATTTCAATTGGTCTTATTTCAATATCAAATGCAATACGCGCTTTGATTGATAAAGCATTCACAAATTGTTCCACAGCTTCAGGGAAATGCGTGTTTAAGTTTGAAAAAAGGGTTTGTAGCTGAATACATCCGAATCCTGCAAAATCAAATTCAATTTCTTTTTCTTCCAAATCCAATGGACGATGATCCGATGCAATTGTATCGATTGCGCCGTCTAAAACTCCTTGAACCAAAGCCAAACGATCGCTTTCCGTTCTCAAAACTGGAAAAACTTTATACTGTGTGTTAAAGTCCAGCATTATTGTTTCATTAAACAACAAGTTCATAAGATGAACATCAGCTGTGATATCTAATCCTTTCTTTTTGGCATTTCGAATTAAATGGACACTTTCTGCTGTTGAAATTCCGGTGATGTGTAAACGACCACCTGTATATTCTAATAAACGGATATTTCTTTCTAATTGAATAATTTCAGACACTGCTGGATCAGGTTTTAATCCTGTTCTAGTACTTGCAATCCCTTCATTAACCATGCCTTTTGCTGAAATAGATTCATCCCGAGCAATGGAAACAATTTTACCGCCGAAATTTTTGCAATACAATAAGGCTCGATAAAAAATCCCCCCATTTAATGCTTGCTGATCATCTGTAAACAACTTTGCTCCACTTTGAAACATATCATACATTTCAGCCAAATTTTGACCTTCTTTTTTCTCCGTCACACAGCCCATAGGGTGCAATTGGGTTGTATGGTATTCAGATTTTCTAAGCACATATTCCACATGCGACTTATTATCAATAACAGGATACGTACTTGGTGTAATAAAAACATGTGTAAAACCGCCTGATGCAGCTGCATTCAATCCAGAATCTATGGTTTCTTTTTGCTCAAAACCCGGATCTCCAAAAGTAGCCTTAACATCCACCCAACCTTGTGAGATTTGCAATCCATCAATTTGAATTACTTGTGCATCAGCATCTTGAATTGAATCTGCAATGTTGCTATAAATTCCATCTTCTATTAAAATATCTTTTTTTGCTCCGAAAAAAGAGGAAGAAGCATCTGATATTAGGACTGATTTCAGTAGAATTTTCATGCTGTTTTCTGCGTTTTTACAATATTACTTCCAAAATTTTAAAACTGCCCACTCACTTAAAAGAAAAAGTAACCCAATTATCAACATCCAACGCCAATATTCGACGGGTTTATCTAATTCAATTTTGGCTAAGCTTTGTCCTTCATTAATTTTTTTATAGGTGACCCGTTTTATTCCCTTGTCTTTTAACCCATCTAAAATTTCAGATTCGGTAGCATAAATCACCTCAGATTCATCGCGTGAATAATTCAATGAAACGATACCGATTTGTTCCTCATCTTGCACGGAATACGTTCCAGCTTTTAACATTTCCACAGCTTCCTTACCTCGCAATATGAAATAGGTGGCCATTCCTTGTTGTTCTGTTTTTGGAATAAAATCTACTTCCTTGTTTTTTAAATGTACTGGCGTATCATCTTTTACTTTCTTATATAATGGAAAACTTGATTCTTTTCCAATTGTAAGGTAAATAGGCGTTTTTCGCTGACTCATCTCCCCCATTCTCAGTAAAATGGAAGGAAAAAGTGCATCCGAAATAAAGGAACTAAAGGAGCTTTCAAGAGAACTGGTGAATAGGAAAACCGAAGAACCTAAGCTTGAACGAATAAACAAAGGAAGTCCGTTTTGAAGATTGATTAAATCAAATGCTCGCGAGCTACCGGTTCGTTGCGTTTGATAGAGTTGAGAAACTGCTGGTAAGGTAATATTGGTACTTTTCTTCTCAAACATCCCCAAAAAGAAAGGGTCTTCGAAGGCGATTTGTTTAATTTTTGTTCCCGTTGAAACCAGTGCGCCCAATTGTGGTAATTGGACTTGACTCAAAAAAGTATTCCACGAACCCTTCTCTAATTTAGACCCAGGAAAAAGGCCTAAAGATCCGCCACCTTGAACAAACTCCAGCAACATTGCCGCATGACCAGAAGAAATTTCATTTACGCCATTCAGTACGACTAAATCCGTTTGATTCAATTGATCTTTAGAGAATGAACCTTGTTGCACCACATTTAATTTATAATACTTTTCTAGCGAATACACACGTTGCATGGCATCGGTAGCATCAGGACCATTGAGCACCAAAACTGAGGTGTGATCATCCAAAAAATAGGAAAAGTGAAAATCATCATCCCATAATAATTGTTTATCATTCACAGAGACTTTACCTGTTTTATAACCGGGAGAATTATCCGTAAAATTAATCGTGGTGGTCGTTTTTTTGTTAGCTGGTAAATCAATTACAAAATCGCGTTTGATGTTGTTGATTGTGCAAGAAACATCAATATTGTTTAGTATAACATTGCCATTATTGACTAAGCGAATATTCAACTCCGAATTCTCTCCTAACTTTTGTACGGGCGAAGTGAACCAAACAGAATCAATTGTTAAATTAGACGCTTGCTGCGGCTTTAGCTGAATCGGATAATAATACCCAATTTCATCTTTGGTAAGTTGATCAAATTTGACTTGGTTTTTTTGAAAGTCTGAAAAGATAACATATTGCTTTGAACCCAGTTTTTGTTGATTGGCCTCTTCATTTTTCACAATGTTCTTTTCCCACTCCAGCACTTCATCCAACGATTTACGAATAGGTGTTGGTTTAATTCTGTCCAACATTTCCAGGGCTTCCATCTTGGTAATCAGCCTACTTTCTACTCCATTCATTAGGTTGGTATGCAATAAAACGCGCGTTTCTGGGGCTACTTCTTGTAACATTTTTCTTGCCTTCTCGCGTGCTTCAGAAATCAACTCTCCTTCTGTTCCTTTAGCCGTCATAGAAAAAGAATTGTCAATATAAATGGAGAGAAAAGGTTTTGCACCTGCATTCGCAGAATTTTCAACAGGCAAGTATGGCTGAGCGAAGGCAAGAACTAAAAACACCAGCGCGAGAATTCTAAGCGCTAAAATTAACCAATGCTTCAGCTTACGAACCGATTTTTTTTGCTGATCGAGGTATTGAATGAATTTTAAAGAAGAAAAATAAAGTGTTTTATACTTTCTAAAATGAAATAAATGAATGATAATCGGAACGGCAAGCGCAGTTAAACCCCACAAAAATTCCGGATATACAAATTTCATACTTCAAAAGTACAAAATTGAACGCAGTAAAATCATTCTTTTTTTCACCTAGTTAGGACGATATTTGCTGTACCTTTGTGGATAAATCGTGTTGTATTGGAATCGAAAAATATATTTAATAGTTTATCTTTCAGGTTATTAACCCTTTTCAACCTTTCATTCATCGCTGCGAGTATCTATTTTTTATACCGGGATAATACAATTATTTTTAATCAAATTTTATCAACATTCCAAATCGATAATCTACTCAATAAAAAGGATTTAGCACCACATTTTCCATTACCCAATTGGGCGATTTATTCCTTACCCGGTGGAATTTGGGTTTTTGTACTTACCTCCCTCTTGCATCAGCATAGTATTTGGGTCCAAAAGGCAAGATTACCCCTAGATTACCTACCGATTACGTATGGAATCATTCTTGAATTTTTCCAATTTTTCCATATAACGAATGGAACATTTGACTTTGTGGATATCCTTTTTGTGCTCGGATTTGGTGTCATTGCCTTATCCATCAATAGAAACCAACAATCACTTACTGTAAATTGGCAAACAAAAATACCCCACTGGGTGCTTGTTTCAGGGTTTTTAGTACTGATTTTGAGCGACGTACACAAATAACTTTTTTCAATAACCAATTTCGTATATTTGATTTACTAAAATCAATGTTATGAAAATCTTTCCATTTTTTGTGTTTTTTTTCAGTCTTCTTGTCCTAAACGGATGTGGCGATAAATTTCAACCCAATAAAGAAATTAAAACCGATTGCACACTCGGAAGTGAACCGGTAAGAAAAGTGCTTTTCGTTGGTATAGATGGTGTTCGAACCGATGCTTTACTTGCGGCAAATACCCCATTCATCGATAGCTTGTTGCCTCATTCCTACTACAATTGGAATACAGACCGAGGAGAATATACGGTGAGTGTACCGGGATGGTCTACCATTTTACATGGCGTTTGGCCCGCTAAACATGGACTATTTGATAACACATTTAAAACAAATCAATACAGCACTTACAAAGATATTTTTAGCCTTGCCAAACAAATTAAACCAACGCTGAGCGTGGCAAACTTGAGTAATTGGGATGATTTCTTGAGAATAACCGAAAATGAAAACTACGCACAGCGATTTGATTCAGACATGGATTTAAAAAATGACGCTATTAGAATAATCAATTCTTGTACCCCTGATATTATGGTGCTTCATTTTGACAATCCGGATGCATTTGGACACGACAGCGGTTTTTCGCCAACCAATCAACCGTATTTGGATGCCATCACGTTATCAGACACGTATTTAGCAGAAATTATGGGAGTTGTAAAACAGCGTGAAGCAGCATTTAATGAGCAATGGCTTGTTGTCATTAGTACGGATCATGGCGGCGAAGGAACGGGACACGGAAATCAATATGACCTTCCTCAAACGCGCTACGTTTGGTCTATTTTGCATCGACCGGATTTGGCAACTTCAACCGAATTAGCAATAGTCAATAGTGTTGATTTGTTGCCCACCATGCTCAATTGGTTAAATATTCCGGTACAATCTTCTTGGAATTTGGACGGAGTAGCTTTGTTTTAATCTCTTACTTGTTAAGTAATTTATTTATTTCCTTTTGTAAGTTCACTTTATTGTTTGGGCCAATTCCCGTTGATGCATACTGAATCAAGCCATTTTGGTCGATGATTACATTGGTTGGAAATCCTTTAATGCCATAGGAATCGGACACAGATTGACCACTTGAAATAACTTTATACTTAAAGTCGGTTTTTTTTAAGAATTTTTTAAGCTGCTTTTGGTTGTTTATTGCAATTGCCAAGAAAACCACTTCTTTTCCTTTAAATTCTTCCACCAATTCATTTAATTCTGGAATTTCCATAATACAAGGTTTGCATTCAACGAACCAAAAATTTAATGCTACAACTTTGCCTTTTAGTTCAGAAAGTTTGTATTTTTTTCCTTTTATGTCTGTAACATCAAAACCAACGGCTTGAGTACCAACAAGTGGACTTTTTTCTTGTTCCTGCCCCATTCCGCCTTGTTGCATTTTTGCCATCATAGCCTTTTCCTCTTCCGTTGCTTTTCTCAAAACAAATGCTTTAACTGCTTTTTTTTCATCTACATACGGTTCTGGAATGTACTCGTTGGACATCATTATTTTCATGAAGTCTGCTGGATTTATCTTCTGCAATTGCTGATCATACATGGGCATTGACATGGGATCAAGCATCATCGGAGTCCCTGAATCTATGTCTCCAGGACCAGCAAGTTTTAACCCAGCCAAAGGATTAGATGTATCGTTTACTTTTTCTGAATTTGAAATCTGTGCATTAATTTCAAGTGAATTAAAAAATAAAATGCTCATTACAAGCAAAATAATATTGGTTTGGACCTTCAATAAAGAAATCATATTTATCGTGTTTTGGAGCAAATATAGTAATATCACTTAATTAGCATACTTCTACTTCAAGTTAATTTATGGTGTGCTATTACCTTGGGAAGTTGTTTGTTCAAGCAATAAAATAAACGTGTAAGCCCAGAGATAGGATTATCAACGATTTTCAAAATTTGTTTTAAACTAAATACTACCTTTGTAGTCAATATATTCCTATGGAAACACTTGCTAAAAGACACATTGAATTTGACCGCACCGGTT
>CAIUSK010000370.1 GCA_903901805.1 uncultured Flavobacteriales bacterium | reverse complement strand
GACCAAGAATAGTTGTAAGGTAAGGTTCCACCGGTGGTTGTTCCATCAATACTTCCTGTTGATCCGCTAAAACACAATACATTAGTTACAACAGCACTATACGATAATTGATTTGGTTGAGAGATAATAATACTTATATTTTCTGTACACCCATTGGCATCAGTAACATTTACAGCATATGTTCCAGCCAGCAATCCACTCACATCTTCGGTTGATGCACCATTGCTCCATGCAAAAGAATAGGGTGTTGTTCCACCTGAAACCGATAAATTAATAGAACCATTATTTCCGCCATTACAAGCTATTTCAATGTGTGTTTCACTTAGCGTAATTGGTTGCAAAGGTTGAGTTACCTGAAAACTAGCATTTGTTTGACATCCATTAGCATCAGTAACAAGTAGTGAGTAATTTCCTGCCGATAAGTTTACTAAGCTAGCGGAAATTTCGCCTGTTGACCAATTGTATGAATAAGGAGCAGTACCTCCTTGAGTAATTGTACCAATAGCACCATCGTTCCCACCATTGCACAAAACAGCAGTAACCGTTCCGGAAGTAGTAAGTGCTTGGGCAGGTTGAGTTACGGTATATGATTGATTAAGAGTACATCCGTTGGCATCCGTTATCACTACAGAATATGCACCAGCCAATATACCATTAATATCTTCTGTAGTTGCTCCATTAGACCAGCTAAAAGAATATCCTGGTGTTCCACCTTGAACCGAAACATTAACAGCACCTGAAGCGCCACCAAAACACAGCACGTTATTAACCGCACTTGTTGCACTAATTGGTTGAGCGGGTTGAGTGATACCAAAAGTTCCTGTTGCTTGACACCCCTGTGCATCTGTGATTGTGAGAGAATATGTTCCAGTAGTAATATTAGATAAATCTTCACTATTGCTTCTATTTGACCAAGCATAGGTGTAAGGAGCAGTTCCTCCAGCGGTTGTAATGTTTATTGAACCATTTGTTCCACCAAAGCAACTCACATTTGTTTGAGTTTGTGTGAAAGACAAAGCGAATGTTGATTGCGTAATGGTATATGATCCATTAGCTGAACAACCATTTCCATCCGTAATAGTAACGGAGTAATTTCCAGCAGATAGATTAGATAGATCTTCTTGTATTGAACCATTGCTCCAAGCATAGGAGTAAGGAGTAACTCCACCGTTGGCAGTGATATTAATTGTACCATTTGCCCCACCAAAGCAACTCACATTAGTTGAAATGACCGGGTTCAAGGAAATAGCTGTGGGCTGTGTTAAAACAACGGTAGAAACAGCAGTACAATTGTTCGAATCTGATACAGTTACCGAATAAGTTCCTGCGGGCACATTGGTGATGGATTGTGTTGTTGCCCCTGTTGACCATAAATAGGTATAAGGAGCGGTTCCTCCGGATGGAGTAACGGTTGCTGAGCCATTACTTAATCCAAAACAACTGATATTAAATCCACTGTAATTAGATGTGGCAGTTGCTGAAGCACCAACAATCAAGGGTTGAGTAATAGTATAACTTGAGACGATGCTACCCCCACTGATGTTGGTGATAGTTACTGAATATGTGCCCGGTGCTAAATTGGAAATAGAAGCAGTGCTAGCCCCATTGGACCAAGAGTAAGTATAAGTACTCGTTACCGCCATAGTCAACGCAATACTACCATTGTTTAAACCAAAGCAACTGACATTAGTTACCGCCGCATTCGCAATAACAGGATTGGCATTCACAACAACGATTATTGATGTGTCAATTGAACATGAAAGGCCATTATAGGTTATGGACAAATTATATACCCCACTAGCTGCGGTAGTAGCATTCGGAATAGTTGGGTTTTGAACAGAGGATGTAAACCCATTTGGACCTGTCCAATTATATATCCCTGTGGGAGATACCGTTGCAGAAAGCAATAAGTTATTCCCGGCACATATCGGACCATTAGAATTAATAAAAAATGGAGGACATTGGGTTACACTAATAGGTAATTGATTACTGGTAGTTGCAGGACATCCATTCGCATCAAATGCATCGGTAATACCATCGTTATCATAAGAATTACCTGAGATGTTTCCTTCACCAAAAATATAGGCTACATTATCAAGGGTGTTGTCACAATTAAACAATAAACAATCATTATTTACAGTTACTCTAAACTTTACAACCGTACTATCTGCTCCTGTTGAACTATTAACAACTTGTCCACCAGTTAATGCATTTGCCCCTGTTCCAATTCGTACTTTAACAACTTTAAAAGCGCCTAAATATTCAGCTTGATCATCACCAGTTACATCTGTTTTGTTTCCTAAATTGGGACCGTGAACGATTTGAATTGTTCCCGGCATGTATGTCACTCGGGGATCCAAGGTATCCGTTATAAAAGTTCCAACCGAAATATCTGAACCAATGTTCTTACCAACAACGGTATACTCTAAAACATCACCAGGCTGAACTAAACCTCCATTCAAATCATTAATTCGGACGCTTGATCTTAAGTCTGGTTCATAGATGTCAATTGCAGAGGATATTACCCTAGGAATGATCGCATCTTGAGAGGTGACAACCCTAACTGTTGCAGATGTAGCGGCATTTGGAAGGTAGCTAAGAGTACCATTGTTCGGGGTTAATATTCCAGAATCAAAACCTAAATTATTATTATAACTAGGTAACCTAAAGGGACTTAAAGCACCATTTAGTGTCGATGTACTATTGAAAAAATCATTTGCACTACGAATTGGATCGGGAACATCTAAAAATGCACCATTACCATTAAACTGAAGTCGATCTCCTTGTATGTTTCTATCTCCTTCATGAGCCATGAAACCAAGTTGAAAAGATACTGGGCCTAGATTTGGAGTATTAAAACCACTAATTGGAATATCTAATGTATTACCGTTACTTACATAAGCCATCCCGTCAAAGACAGTAAGGTTCCGCATGGATAATAGCGAATTTTTATAAACAACAAAAATGGACCATGCACCGAAAAGGTTATTGACACCCGTTTGAGAAACAATATCAGCAACTGTTACACGCACATTAGATCCAGCCATTTGTAATATGGAGGTAACATCTTTAAAACAATAATAACCGGGCATTGCAAAGTTGGCATTACCTGGAATCGTGGCAACATCCAATAATTGATCTGCTGTAAGCTGCTGATAGGCACCATTATTGGTTTTGATTTTTACCTTATTTCGATCGGTATAATTGGTGGTATTTGTGTTAATCCGAGCACTCCAATAGAGTCCTGCCCACGTTATTTCAGAACAATTCGGCAAATTCAAACTATCGCTAGACGATTGAAAAGTGGATGAATTATTATCTATATCAACATAACCAAAATCTATGTTTCCATCTTGATTGTGATTCCCATTAGGAGGTAATTGATTTTGATAAGTTCCACAATTAGCATTGGATGAATTACATGTAATGGCAACATTAGACAGTATGGTAATATTTCCTTTTTGATTCGTTTGAAATCGTGTTAAAAATGGCTGTACAATTTGAGCATTTGAATAATTAAGTGTTAAAAAAACAAATACAAAAAGGGTTGCTATTCGAAAAAGTTGTGTAGGTCTTTTGGCTTTCATTTGATTCTTATCAGTATATCTCAACGAATAATTGAAATAAAGGTTGCCAAAAATACCGAAAATATTGCCTTTACACAAAAGTTTAATGGAAATTTAACTTTGACAGTAACTTTGTTTTTGTAAAATTTCCAGCTTTCGTTTATATACCATTAAGTTTTCAAAAACACACATCACTCGTTATCAAAATTTGTATGGGAATTAAAAAAATTTCCTGTTCTATATTTCAAGGAAATAAACGCACCGCTATTCTAAAAAACATCTTTTATGTGGGGTTTTTAATGTGATGATTAAGTGGTTTTGCTATTAGCTGACATATAATGAATGAACGAATCCCATCACTTTATTCAGTTTCTTCTTTTTTGATGCAAGTCCACTTAAGAAAAGCTAAGTGTCCTTAAATAAAAAAAGCACTGTCTTTTGACAATGCTTTTTTCGGAGTGGGAGTTGAGGGATTCGAACCCCCGACCCTCTGCTTGTAAGGCAGATGCTCTAAACCAACTGAGCTAAACTCCCTAAATTAGGATTGCAAAGATAGAGAAAAAAAATAAACCACCAAGCACAAACTAAAAATAATTGAATTTGACTGCGTAAATGAAAAGAATAATGATTGAACCAACTACATTTTTACCGCAATTTCAACCATAAGATAATGCATATTATATGAAATTCTCTACATTTGTTACAAATGATTGCAAAGACACCAAAATCAATAATCGGCAGAAGAGAATGGGCTTCTTTGCCCTTGTTTGGCTTATCAAAAGTGAAGGTAAAAATAGATACTGGGGCTTATTCATCCAGCATTCATGTATCTAAAATCATTGAAAAAAACGGATTACTGTATGTTGTCTTTTTAGATGCTCAGCATCCAGAATTTCAGTCTATTCAACATACTTTTTCCTCTTATCGAAAGAAAAATGTAAAAAGTTCTAACGGGCATGTCCAAGAAAGATATTTTATTAAAACTAAAATTGCCCTAGCGGATAGAATTATAAACACAGAATTTTCGTTAACCGAGCGTAAAGGAATGCGTTATCCCATCTTAATCGGTAGAAAAACATTGAATAATAGATTTATTGTTGACCCAAGCTTGAAATACACACACTAATTAATTCCCTACATGAAAATTGCAATTCTTTCTCGCAACCCAAATTTATACTCAACAAAGCGCTTGTTCGAATCAGCCCAAGAACACGGGCATGAGGCACATATTATTGACCACCTAAAATGCAATATTGAAATCGAACAAAAAGGACCCGCACTCTATTATGGAGAAGAATATTTAACCGGATTTGATGCTGTTATTCCTAGAATTGGAGCTTCAGTTACTTTCTTTGGCACTGCAGTGGTTCGTCAGTTTGAAATGATGAATGTTTTTACTGCCGTAAACTCGAGGGGAATAATCCATTCCTGAGACAAATTACGTTGTCTTCAAGTGCTATCCAAGGAGGGAATCGGGTTACCTAAAACTGTTTTCACGAATTACTCAAAGAACGTAAAACACGTAGTTGAATCTGCGGGAGGAGCACCTGTTGTACTAAAATTATTGGAGGGAACTCAAGGCTTGGGAGTAG
>CAIUSK010000369.1 GCA_903901805.1 uncultured Flavobacteriales bacterium | reverse complement strand
AGTCATCAATCAACTTCTTCAATTAAAATACAATACTTTTGTAGCTTTTGTTACAAATGAAAAAGCTAGGATTAGCTAACTTTGCAGTATGAGTAATTTTAATCAAATCATTCAATCCGACGTTCCAACGTTAGTTGATTTTTATGCAACATGGTGTGGACCTTGTAAGACAATGCATCCGATTTTAGATCAATTAAAAAGTAAATACGGAGAAAAACTTCGTGTTTTAAAGATTGATGTCGATAAAAATCAAGGGGTAGCTAACCAATTTAAAATACGCAGTGTTCCGACTTTGCTTTTCTTTAAATCAGGTAAGACGATTTGGAGAGAGAGTGGCGCATTTCCATTATCCGTTTTGGAAGGAAAGATTAAAACTTATTTGTAGGATTTTCTTTCTTGAATTTTTTTTCGGCAAAATACCACATTGAACCGCTATAAATTAATCCGGTAATTATGCCTGAAAGAATAAGAGCAATGAAATTAATCTTATTACCATCTTGCCATTTCATAAAAATTTGGATTAGGGTAAAGGGAAAACCAAAAAGTAAAAGTCCTCGAATTAAGAAAAAATTAAGGAACCCTCTTTTTCGTATTGATTCCCAATTTTCTTTTCTGAATTTCATTATTTCGAAAATAACTTAAGTGATAAACTCAATTTCTCACGGATTTCAGTTCGGTCAATGATATAATCTAAAAAACCATGTTCTAATAGAAACTCTGAAGTTTGGAAACCATCAGGTAAATCTCTACCTATAGTTTCTTTTACCACTCTTGGTCCAGCAAATGCGATTAAGGCTCCTGGCTCAGCAATATTAATATCTCCAAGCATTGCAAATGAAGCAGTTACTCCACCAGTTGTTGGGTCGGTCAAATAAGAAATGTAAGGCAATTTCTTTTCAGCCAATTGACCTAATTTGCCAGAAACTTTAGCCATTTGCATCAATGAAAAACCAGCCTCCATCATTCGTGCTCCCCCCGATTTTGAAATAATCATAAACGGACAGTTGTGTTTAATCGCTTCATCAATCGCTCTACTTATTTTCTCTCCCATTACAGCACCCATTGAACCACCAATAAAAGCAAAATCCATTGCAGCAACAACAAAATCATGACCATCCAATTTACCATGAGCGGTACGAACAGCATCTTTTAGTCCAGTTGCTTTTTGAGTAGAACTTACACGGTCGACGTATTTCTTTGTATCTTCAAATCCTAATGGATCACCAGAGCTTAAGTTTGCGTCTAACTCGGTATATTTTTCATTATCAAAAATCAAATTGAAATAATCTGCCGCACTAATTCTTTCATGATGCGAACATCTATTACAAACAAAATTGTTTTTAGCAAAATCATTCGAAGTAAAAAGAGTTTTACAATTCGAGCATTTTACCCACAACCCTTCAGGTGTTTCTTTCTTTTCTTTAGTAGAGGTTGTTATTCCCTCTTGCTTTCGTTTAAACCAACTCATAATTATCTTTTTAGTTGCACCCTCTATTTCGCAAGAGAATCCACATTGTTTAAATCGATGAATGCTTGTTCCAAGCGTTTGATAAATGTTAACTCAGATTCCCTCATCCATTTTCGTGGATCATAATATTTCTTGTTCGGTTGATCATCGCCTTCTGGATTACCAATTTGTGTATGCAAATAATCAATTTTAGAAACTATATAATCCCTTGTCCCTTCCGTATAAGCAAATTGTAAATCTGTATCAATATTCATTTTTATTACACCGTATGAAATTGCTTCGCGAATTTCTGCAACCGTTGATCCTGAACCACCATGAAAGACAAAATCAATCGGATTGTTACCGAGTTTAAATTTATTCTGAACAAATTCTTGAGAATTCTTCAAAATAATTGGAGTTAGTTTTACATTACCTGGTTTATATACACCATGGACATTACCAAAAGCTGCGGCAATCGTAAATCGAGGAGAAATTTTCATCAATTCTTCGTACGCATAAGCTACTTCTTCAGGTTGCGTATATAATTTAGATGAATCGACGTCTGAATTATCTACACCGTCCTCTTCTCCACCAGTTATTCCTAATTCAATTTCTAATGTCATTCCCATTTTTGACATTCTCTCCAAATAACGTTTACATATGTCTAAATTCTCATTTAATGGTTCTTCAGACAAATCTATCATGTGGGAACTAAACAAAGGCTTCCCAGTTGAAAGAAAGTGTTTTTCACTTGCATCGAGCAAACCATCAATCCATGGAAGTAATTTTTTGGCACAATGATCTGTATGTAAAATCACGGTTGCTCCATAGGCTTCGGCCAACGTATGAATATGCTGAGCTCCCGAAATACCACCCAAAATTGCTGCTTGTTCATTTGAATTAGATAATCCTTTTCCTGCATTAAATGATGCCCCTCCGTTTGAAAACTGAATAATTACAGGTGAATTCAATTTCGCAGCTGTTTCCATTACTGCATTTACCGTACTTGAACAAGTAACATTAATTGCTGGCAATGCATAACCATGTTTTTTGGCATGCTGAAAAATTGCTTGAACTTGATCTCCTGTAGCTACTCCGGATGTTATTGACATAAAACTCTAATTTGTAGACAAAGATAATACTTTGAATGATTTGATTACCATTGAATCCAAGGATAATTTTGTTCAATTTCTGTAACAAACTGATTTGTTTTATCATCCAATAGTAACTGAATATCAGACTTATGAGACAAACGCTTTCTAATCTGCTTTATCTTGTATATTATTTCTTGTGTATCTTCTGTAAAATAAACATCAGAAAATCGCTTCCACACATAGGAAACTGCTTCCTCGTTAGGATGAATACGGTCTTGTTTAAAAAACCGGTAATCGCGCAACTCATCCAGTATTATTTCAAAGGAAGGAAAATACCCAACAGCATGTTTACTCGTTAACTCCGAAACAACCTCAAATAAACGCGCTTTGCTAATCGTATTTTCAATAATTCCATCACGAATATGCCTCACAGGACTAACCGTGAAAACAATATTTACGAATGGATTAAATTGACGCAGTAAATTAATCGCTTCAATCCAATCATTTACCAACTCATCTTTGGCCGCTAATTCTTTTCGAAACAAGTGATGAGGTTGTTTGTGACAGTTTGCAACAACCTGACTTTGTTCCAGTCGATAAATAAATGAAGTACCAAATGTTACAAGTAATAAACCTGGTTTGGACAGCTGCAAACGCAATTGTTCACGTTTCATTAAAAGCAACTCCCTGATTTCAACTGGTGAATCCCCTACTAATTTAGTAGATGCATCCCAAGAATAGAATCTTGAATCTCTTTCTAGTAGCGGGAATTCTTCCGAATTTTTGATGGCGTCTACTATTTGTCTAGACAAAGAAATCGGATTAAATATTGTACCAAATGGATTCATTAAAACATCGAATCCAGACAAAATTGCTTCCGACCCAATTTCATCAGAAAAACAACTTCCTAAAAATGTTAAAGCCATATTATGACTTATTTTTTGATCGGAAGTAGCTATGGTAAAAGGAAGAAAGAAGTTATTCACTTAATTCAAAATTAAATTCTTTGCATTCTCAATAGCCGCATCTGTAATGGTTTCTCCACTCATTAAGCGGGCAATTTCAATTATTTTCTGTTCTGAATTTAGCCAAATGACCTTCGAACTAATTCTGTCTTCTTTATTTTCTTTGGACACTTTGGCGTGATGATTTGCTTTTGCTGCAACTTGCGGTAAATGAGTAATCGCGATTAATTGGGAATTAGCACTCATTGATCCAAGTAAGGCTGCCATTTTATGAGCGACTTCACCAGAAACACCCGTATCAATTTCATCAAACAAAATGGTTGGCAGTTGGCGTTTCTCAGAAATCAACTTCTGTAGGGCTAACATAACACGAGATAATTCACCACCACTAGCTGCTTTTTCAATTCCCACAGGAGCAATCCCTTTATTAGCAGAAAACAACAAATTCACCTCTGTATTTCCAGAAGATGAAAGCACCTTGCTTTGTGAAAGCTGAAACAATAATAAGGTATCTGGCATTTTTAATTCCCCCAGAATATTTTGAATATTACTTGATATAGGTGATATTGCACTTAGACGTTTGTGGTGTAAAACTCCAGCTAGAATAATAAGTTCATCTTGTTCCTGTTGAAAATCAGCTTCTAATATTTCTAGATTTTCGCGTAATTGATCTGCATTATAGACTTCAGAACTCAATTCATTTTGGAATTGAATTAACTCATCTTGTGAATTTTTATGATGCTTTGTTAAAATACGATTAAATGCATCCAAGCGAATAATATTTTCCGAGATTTTATCGGGATCCATCCTCAATTCTTCTGCAAAATTTTCAGCTTCTTCACCAATATCTTTTAATTCAGGAAGCAAAGCATTTAACCGATTTATAAATTCTTCCAAGGTTGCATTCCGCACATTGCTTTTTTCTAGCGTAGATTTAAGCGACTGCACTCTTGAATACACGCCATTTTCATCAATTAAAACTTGTGATATTTGATAAGAATTCACTTTTAAGGACTCGATATTTTGCAATGTATTTAACTCATCTTCAATTAATTGATAGTCTGAATTAGTTAAGTCTAGTTCGTTTAATTCACTTAACTGAAATTGGTTATAGTCAATCCATTTTACACGTTCTTCAAAATCTTTCCTTGTCGATTCTAAGAGTTGTTTTTTCGATTTCCATCGATCAAACCTCTCTGTGAATTGAATTTTCTCATTTTCCAACCCCGCCAAACAATCCAAAACATCTAATTGAAATGCCTTTTCCTTTAGCTCTAGCGTGTTGTATTGAGAATGTATATTGATTAATTGAGCCGTAAATGAACGTAAAAGGGTTAGAGATACTGGAGTGTCATTAATAAAAGCTCTTGATTTTCCGAGTGTGTTTATTTCTCTTCGAATAACAGTTGAGGAACTAAAATCTAAATCTGCAGACAAAAAAAAGGATTGAAAAGTATCATTTAAAGTAAATTCCGCTTCAACAAAACTCTTTGTACTATCTGGGCCAATGACCGAAAAATCTGCGCGAGCTCCCAGTATTAAGTCAAGTGCGTTTAATAGAATTGATTTTCCAGATCCCGTTTCGCCAGTAATAACAGCAAATCCCTTATTGAATTCGAGTTCCAAAAAATCAATTAAGGCAAAATTAGAAATACGAAGACAGGTTAGCATTATTGTAGAATTTCCTCGTATTTTGAAGCATTCGAAGGGTCAATTTTTTTCATCAAATTCACAATATCTGTTTTGTCCTTTTGTTCTGCATCCTCTGATATTTCTTTAATCTCAGTACGTTTTGCTTGCACAAAATTGATTAAATTAATGGAGTTCGGTCTAGCTTGGGTTACAGTATTTAACTTAGCCAAGGCATCAAACATTTGTTTTCTTCCTGCTACTTTATCTTCGTACAACTTATCTACTCCTTTTCGGTGATATTGATAATTACATTCTCTCAATGGCTCAAATAGTTGGTGTAAAACATTATCAACCAACCAGAAACGATTTCTCTTAGAACTCTCATTAGACTTCCAACCCGATGCACCCGAACTTTGGGCTAAAGAGACAATTTGCTGTGCCTCATTGAAATAAGGGGTGCCTCCTTTTAACGAAAACGAATCATAATCCATTCCGATAATGTAGTAAGCATAAAATGCCAAAATGGAAGTCAAATTATCTCTGTATTGATTCGGCGCATAGACTAGCAGTGCATTTCGAGAAAAACTAAACGCTACATTTTCATCTAAATAATTAATAACTGTTGTATTGTATGATGAATTGAATACAGGTCTGGTTGACTGCACCTGCAAGGATCCAGAGTACGTACCTGTTGAAGGTTTCTCTTTTATCTGTAATTGAAGAACACAATTTATGCGTTCCTCCACTTTGAATTTATCTTTGGACCATTGGGTGTTATTCATCATATCAGTGATGGTCTGCTTCAATTGAGCAATTATATCCTGATCGACAGTGGTTAATTCCAACTTTGCGTCAGCTACAATGGTAACTTGACAATTTAATTCTTGCGAAAAAAACGGTGTTGTAAAAACCATCAAGGCTATAGAAAGTAGAAATTTGTTTTTCATTGGGCGATTAATTCTTCTAAATATAAAACGATCTCTTGTGCAATTTCGTATTTTGATTTTAAAGATAATTCCGATTTATTTTTTTGTTTATCTAATATAGTCACTTTATTTGTATCGGTTGCAAAACCAGCACCTGAATCTTGCAAAGAATTCAAAATTATACAATCTAAATTTTTGCGTTCCAATTTTTGAGTAGCATGAGTAATTTCATCTGTAGTCTCCAAAGCGAACCCTACCAAAAACTGGGAATCTTTTTTCATTTGACCTGCCCAATGCAGAATATCTGGATTCTTAATCAACTCTAACAACAACTCGTTCGAATTCTTTTTTATTTTATCCGTTGAAACAACTTTCGGTCGATAATCTGCAACTGCCGCCGAAAATATTCCGATATCTTGATTGGACCAATGTTTTTTTACCTCTTGAAACATCTCTTCAGCTGAATTTATGGAAATTAGAACAAGATTATTATCGACTAATTCCAAATTTGTTGGGCCAGTAATTAATTTAACATTTGCTCCTTTTTTCAGGAATACTTCGGCTAAAGCAAATCCCATTTTTCCGGTGGAATGGTTTCCAATAAAACGAACGGGATCAATAGCCTCATAGGTTGGTCCAGCTGTAATCAAAACACTTTTGCCTGTAAAAACACTCGTGCTTTTGTCCGTTATAAGTTGATTTAGTTCCTTGAAAATTGTTTCGGGCTCTGCCATTCTACCTTGACCGGTTAACCCGCTTGCCAAAAGGCCAAATTCAGCAGGAATTACAAACACTCCGTCATTCTGTATCATATCTAAATTCCGCAAAACTGTGGGGTGACGATACATGTCTAAATCCATTGCAGGAGCAACAATCGTTTGAGATTTCATAGAGAAATAAACAGATAATAGAAGATTGTCACAAATTCCACTTGCCATTTTAGCCAATGTATTCGCTGTCAATGGTGCTATAAGAAAAAAATCTGCCCATTCAGCTAATTCAACATGGTTATTCCATGTCTTATCTTCATTGATTAATGTTGAATAAACAGGGGATCCACTGAGAACAGACAGAACCAATGGACTAACAAACTCTTTAGATTCTGGTGTGATCACACAGCGCACATCGAATCCTGCTTTCTTAAATAACCTAACTAATATAGGTGTTTTATAAGCAGCAATTCCAGCTGTGACACCAATCAATACGCGTTTTGGGCGCATTATTTTTCTGCTTCCGGATTTCTTATGAAAAGTTTATCTTCTAATAATTCTTGAGTTGCAATAGCAGTAGGCTTTGCCATTTTCTCATAATGACGAGAAATTTCAATCTGCTCACGATTCTCAAAAATCTCTTCCAAATTATCAGTCGTTGTATTAAACTCTTGTAATTTCTGAGTTAGCTCTTCTTTCAATGTAGAACTAATTTGATTAGCTCGTTTTGAAATAGCTGCAATTGACTGATAAATATTTCCAGTCTTTTCTTCTATGCGAACCGTATCTCTTGTTACAGTTGATTTCTCCGCAGTTATGTTTTTGAAATTCATTGCTCTGACTTTCTTTTGGTTAATACATTTAATCCTTTTTCTGATTCTTCCACCACAAAACCCAATGATTTCACATAATCGGAATCAGGAAAGAGGGAAGCAAAGTTACGATATCTTTCGATAGTTTGCTCAAATCGCTCGGTTTTTTTGTTAGAAATACTATTTTTAGCCAAGTAAAATGAATTTTTTATTAAAATCGCCCATGCTTCCTCAAGGGATTTCGACCGTGGATAATGATCCAGGAAAAGCTGTGAAGCTGCAACAGCTGCCTTGAAAGATTCGGTTTTACTGTATAATTTAACCGTTTCAAATTCTTTTAATTCTATCTTAAAACGTAAATTATCAATGATTTTGTTGCAACTATCTACGAGAATAGAATTGGGATATTCATTCACAAATTGTTGAATGTTATTTATGGCGACATTTGTTTCATCCTGATCAAGGTGAAACTCTGGCGAATTTTTCACACTACACATAGCTACCATAAACAGACTTTCTTCCACTTTATCACTATACGGATATCTCTGTATAAATGAATTGAAATAATAACCCGCCATGTAGTAATCTTTCAAATTATAGTAGGACTTTGCCAATCGATAGTACGAAACTTGACCTTGGTCCGTTTTGGGTGAGTTCTGATAGATTTGCTCGAACAAGACGATAGCCTTATTGTACTTCGCATCATCAAAGAATTCATTGGCTGATTTAAATTTCGCCTGGTAATCGTCGGACTTTACAATTTTCTGATAATCTGAGCAACTCACAAAAACAAAGCAAACTAGTCCAATATATATACTGTATCTCATCTATATTTTAATTATTTAACCCTTAAACTTTTTCCGATTTGCAAAGATGTGGAAGGTTTTATGCCGTTTAATTTGCAAAGCGCCGAAACAGTAGTACCATACCTTGAGGCTATTTTAGATAAATTATCACCGCTTTTCACTTTATAGTAGATGACCGTTTCTTTTTTAACCGGCTTAGGTTTAACAGGAATGGTTTTCTTTGCTATTTCCTGTTTTTCAGCAGGTTTAATGTACTCTATTGGTTTCGTTCCAGGACTAAATAAATTCTTATGAATAAACAATTTGTCCATTTTTAATTTCTTTGAAATAACATCAATATAGACTTCAGGATTAATTGGAGCATCAAAAAATCGAACTTCAAAATGAAGATGTGGCCCAAAAGAATGGCCCGTATTTCCGCCTAACCCCAAAACATCTCCTGCCTTTATTTCATCATTTGGCTGAACTAACAACTTACTTAAATGAGCATAATAAGTCTCAAGACCGTTGTAATGCCTTATTATCACCAAATTACCAAAACCGCCTTCATTAAATTTTGCATACCTAACTTTACCTGACCATGCAGCAACAACTGTATCTCCCACATTCAAATTTAAATCCACTCCATTATGGTTTTTCCCCCAACGAGGACCAAAAGGAGAAGTTTTAACACCCGGAACGGGCATAGAAAAAGATAAATGCTCTTCATTTGCTACATTCAACCACAATGTATCTTTTAACTGAGAAGGATCAGATCCTTTAGAAGACGTAAAACATTTTTGATTATCCCAACTTTGCGAAAATTCAACAGGGCTCATCATTTTTAGACTGGAATAGATACCTGGATTCAAAATACCATCAAAACCCTTGTCTTTTAAATATTCCCAGGTGCGGTTTGAATAAAGGACGATGTCTCCGTTGGGAGTTGAAAGTGTGTCAATAATTTTTTGAGAATAACCTTGGTTAGCAAGGAAATAAAAAAATATAAAACAAAAAGAAAAATATGTTCGTTTCAAAACAATCATTTAACATGTAGTTGTTTTCAAAGATAACATTATTTCGACTATTTCGAAATTACATCAATTACTTGAATTGAATAAAAAAGACATTCCTTTGAATCAATTTTTCTTTCTAGACCTTTGATTTGTGCAACATCAGATGGTGACAACAGCAAGAAAATACCTTGTCCCTTTTTAGCATTTGTTAACGCTTTCTTCAAGGATTTAGGAGTGATATCATCTTCAAACTTGTTGGATATTAACATATTTTTCGCAAAGGTATTGATGACCCCAATCTCAGAGGGTGAATTTGCAACAACATGAAATTTAATGGTTTTTCTCGGACCAAAAGTTAAATCAGATTTCTCGTTTTTCTTCAAACTCCAACGCCAAATTTTACTTCCATTTTCAACCAATGCCGGTTTTATTTTTTTAATGACATGTATTTGTAATAAATTATCGGAATTTGCTGGTACAACATCTCCCAAAGAGCGATCTGATCTACCTAACTCAGCAGGTATAACAACCGTTGCAACATCGCCAACATGCAGAGACATTAATGCCTCATCCCACCCTTTTGTTTGCATATTATACCCCACCATAAAAGGCAAATCAGATTTGGTGATTTTCGAATTCCCGTCAACAAGCCTACCATTTGGAAGAGTTACAACATAATT
>CAIUSK010000368.1 GCA_903901805.1 uncultured Flavobacteriales bacterium | reverse complement strand
CTATCGTAACTTGTGTTAAAGCAGATAAAAATTCTCCTTCAGGTATGATTTTTAAGATCCGGAAAGAACTTCAGGATGTGCAAGCATTTTCTATCGCTTATGCGGTGAAAGCGAAAGATTAATTCCTAAAAAATTATTGAATGGCGGGTGGAAAATTTACAGTTACCGCAGCGCTTCCGTATGCCAATGGACCTTTACATTTGGGCCATGTAGCTGGTGTTTATCTTCCTGCTGATATATTTACGCGGTTCTTAAGATTAAACGGAGACGATGTAGTATTTATTTGTGGAAGTGACGAACATGGAGCTGCAATTACACTTCGTGCTAAAAAGGAAGGCGTAACCCCACAAGAAATCGTGGATAAGTATTATGAAATCATATCCAAATCGTTTCATGATTTCAATATTTCATTTGATATTTTTCATAGGACTTCAGATGAGCTTCATCATAAAACTTCACAAGAATTTTTCTTGAAGCTGTATGAATCAAATAAGTTTATTGAAGAAACAACGGATCAATATTTTGACACAGACTTTAATCAGTTTTTGGCTGATCGATATATAACGGGTACTTGTCCCAAATGTAATCACGATAGTGCCTACGGAGATCAATGT
This sequence comes from uncultured Flavobacteriales bacterium, assembly GCA_903901805.1. Taxonomy (GTDB): domain Bacteria; phylum Bacteroidota; class Bacteroidia; order Flavobacteriales_D; family Crocinitomicaceae; genus UBA952. The sequence goes on along the minus strand of CAIUSK010000368.1, from coordinate 5,582 downwards.
GAAAAGTGCGGTTCTGATTTAAGCCCTCTTGATTTGATTAATCCTTTATCAACCTTAAGCGGAAAAAGTCCTGTTCTAAAATCAACTTCGCATTGGTATTTACCGATGGATAAACATGAATCTTGGTTAAAAGAGTATATTCAGAATGGTGTTTTGGATGGAGAAGTACACCATAATCCAAAATTATGGAGAAATCAGGTAACTGGTCAATGTATGTCTTGGATCAATGGAGGTTTGAAACCAAGGGCAATGACGCGCGATTTGGATTGGGGTGTTAAAGTTCCGTTACCAAATGCTGATGGAAAAGTCCTTTATGTTTGGCTAGATGCTCCTATTGGTTATATTTCTGCTACTAAAGCTTGGGCTGAAGCCAATAATAAAGATTGGAGAGAATATTGGATTAAGAATCAAGCAGTAGATAGAAAATTAGTTCATTTTATCGGTAAAGATAACATCGTTTTTCACGCTATAATTTTTCCAATTCTTCTGAAAGATCACGGGGATTTTATTTTACCGGATAATGTTCCTGCATCTGAATTCCTTAATTTGGAGGGAGATAAGTTTTCTACCTCAAGAAACTGGGCTGTTTGGCTGCATGAATATTTGGCTTCTTACCCGGATAAAGAAGATGAACTAAAGTATGTATTAACATCTATTGCGCCAGAATCAAAAGATTCTGAGTTTACATGGAAAGAATACCAAGCGAGAATAAATAATGAATTGGCTGATATTTTGGGCAATTTTGTTAATAGAACGGTAGTGCTTACCCATAAATATTATGAAGGAAGAGTCCCGGAAAGAGGTGATTTGAATGAAGCAGACAAAGCTTTAATTCATGATTTAGAAACGTTCCCTCGTAAAATAGCTGATCTAATTTATGCGTACAAGTTTAGGGAAGCACAATCTGAAGTAATGAATTTAGCCCGAATTGGCAACAAATATTTGGCTGATCAAGAACCATGGAAAGTAGTGAAGAATGATCCTGAACGGGTTAAAACAGTGATAAATCTATCGTTGCAAATCACTGCCAATTTGAGTTTGTTGTTACTTCCTTTCCTTCCAAAAACAGCAAAGAAACTTCAATCCATGCTCGGTATTGTTTTAACTGATTGGAGAGAGGGTGGAACATGTGATTTGATTTCGGCTCAATCGGTCATAAACGCTCCAGAAATATTATTTGCAAAAATAGAGGATGCCATGGTGGAATTTGAAGTAAATAAATTAAAACAAACAGATACTTTAAGTCAAGGTACTCCGCAAAAGGAAACGATTGCATTCGAGGATTTCTCTAAAATGGATATTCGTTTAGGAACAATTATTTCCGCTCAGAAAGTGGAGAAGGCGGATAAATTACTTCAATTAACAGTTGATACGGGATTGGATCAACGGACTATTGTTTCCGGAATTGCTCAATATTATAGCCCTGAAGAGGTTATTGGAAAAACAGTTGCTGTTCTCTTAAATTTAGCTCCTCGTAAGATTCGTGGAATAGAATCTCAAGGAATGATACTTATGGCTGAGAATGAATCTGGAGAGTTAAGTTTTATGTCGCCAGAAAAAGCTTTTTTAGCTGGCGGAGAAATACGTTAATAAGCTCGCTCGTTTTTCTTTTCCTTCCAGTTTATGAAAGCTCTATTTACTACCTTGTTTCCGCCTGGAGTTGGATAATTCCCTGTAAAATACCAATCGCCCAAATGATTAGGACAAGCCTTATGTAAATTATCTACACGTTGGAATATAATTTCAACTTCAGCATCAATAGCAGGTGGTGTTAATAGTTCAGCAATTTTCTTGGATATTTGGTCATCACTAAATGGCGCATAGATTCCTTGGACTACATTCTTTACCTCTTCTTTCGGTAATGATGTTTGTGCCAGGCATTGTTGATAAACGGATTCAATTATTTCAGACTGCCCAGTTTCATGCAGCAAGGATATAGCAGCTTCAAATGCAATAAAATCACCCATCTTAGCCATGTCAATACCATAGCAATCCGGATATCTAATCTGAGGTGCTGATGATACCACCACAATTTTCTTCGGCCCTAAACGATCTAAAATACGAAGTACACTTTGTTTTAATGTGGTTCCTCGTACAATGCTATCATCAATTATCACCAAGTTGTCTTGATTTTCCTTAACGCTACCATACGTTATATCATAAACATGCGCCACCAAATCATCGCGCGAGTCATCTTGTGTTATAAACGTTCTTAATTTAGCATCCTTGATCGCAATTTTTTCAATACGAGCTCGCTGTAATAAAATATGTTCAATATCTGCTGCCGCCGGATTTGATCCAAGAGCTTTGATTTGGGCAATTTTAACTTGATTTAAATGATCTTCCAAGCCTTTAATCATTCCATAAAATGAAACTTCAGCTGTATTTGGGATAAATGAAAAAACACTGTTTTTCAAATCAAAATTGATAGATTCTAATATTTGTGGAACGACCAATCTACCCAGATTTTTTCTTTCTGTATAAATGTCTTTATCCGAACCACGTGAAAAATAAATACGCTCAAATGAACAAGCTAATTTCGTTCGGGGAACATTAATTTCTATTTCAGCAACTTGACCAGACTTTTTAATGATTATGGCATTTCCCGGAGTTAGTTCTTTAATATCCTCTGCTTTGAGTTTGAAAGCTGTCTGAATCACAGGACGTTCGGAGGCAACTACACAGATTTCATCATTTTCATACCAAAATGCAGGCCTTATTCCATTTGGATCCCTTAAAACAAAAGCGTCTCCGTGACCTAATAATCCCGCCATAGCATAACCGCCATCCCAATCGTTTGAGGCTTTCTTAAGTATTTTGACAATATCTATTTCATCCGCTATTTTAGAATAAATATCTTTGTTTGCTATTCCTTGTGATTTGTAGTTTTTATATAATTCATCATTTTCAACATCTAGGAAATGACCTATTTTTTCCATAACCGTAACAGTATCTGATTTTTCCTTTGGATGCTGACCTAGTCGAACCAACACTTCAAATAGATCATCAACATTGGTTAAATTAAAGTTTCCGGCAACAACTAAATTTCGTGTAATCCAGTTGTTTTGTCGAAGGAAAGGATGACAACTTTCAATGGAATTCCGACCAAATGTCCCGTATCTCAAATGACCGAGAAAAAGCTCTCCGGTAAAACCAGCATTTTTTTTAAGATAATCCACGTCGTTCATCAATGCGGGGTTTTCATCTGCAATTGCTTTAAAGCGCCCGTTTATTTGATCAAAAATATCTTGAATGGGACTACTTTTTATGGACCTAGTTCGCGAAATATAGCGATCACCCGGCTCCATGTCAAACTTAATATTGGCAACACCAGCACCATCTTGACCTCGATTATGCTGTTTTTCCATCAATAAATGCAGCTTGTTGATACCATACAAGGCCGTACCATACTTATCTTGATAAAATTGTAGTGGTTTCTTTAACCTTAACAAGGCAATGCCGCATTCATGCTTAATTGGGTCGCTCATTTGATTCTTGGATAATTCCTTGCGAAATTACTTTTTTCAAATGAATTTCAGTGAACAATTCACGATTAAAAATGAATAATAATTGATAAACTTGTTCTATTTTTGTAAACACATTTTAATTCATGTATTTACCTGTGAAAAACTATTTTCTAACCCTTATTATACTTGTTTTTTGTGGCGTATTTTTCTCTTGTTCAGCCAGAGAAACCAATAAAAATGCAGGCTTAATAAAAAACAAAAAATCTATAAACAAGGTTACGGTTCAACAGGTTGAGGATACGATTCAATCTGTCTTTTCCTCAAAAGACAACAATCCAATTCATCAAATACCATTTTCCTTGATTCAGTCTTTTGATTCTACTAGCCAAGAAAAAACCACGTTAATTATTTTCTTACATGGTGCAGGAGAACGTGGAGTGGATAACTCATCTCATTTGAAAGTGGGCTTACCAAATTTAATTAAAACCCTTAAAAAGCAAGGTTTAAAAAATTATGTTGTTTTTGCTCCTCAATGCCCAACCAACGAACGGTGGGTAGATGTTGATTGGACGGCAAATTCACACATTATGAAACCAGAACCCCACTGGCCCCTGTCTACGGCTTTAGAAATAATTGATTCATTGGTTGTGGCCATTCCAAATTTGGAAGTCAAGCGTATATATGTAACGGGCCTATCTATGGGCGGTTATGGAACATGGGAAATGCTACAGCGACGACCAGAGTTTTTTGCTGCTGCCATTCCGATTTGTGGTGGTGGAGATAAATTGCAAGCAAGTAAATTGACGCAAATTCCCATTTGGGCATTTCACGGAACCAAGGACAAAGCAGTACCTGTTATTCGAACGACGGATATGTATGAATCCATAAAAACAGTAACGAAGCAAAATCCGTTGAGAATAAAAATGACTTTGTATGAAAATAAAGGACATTTAATTTGGAATGAAACCTACGATAATCCAGCGGTTATAAAATGGCTTTTGGCGCAAAGAATTTCCTAATTGAATCATAGTAGAACATACATACGAAACGTTGGAATTCTGCTTTTGGGGATTTTTACTTTTTTTTATACGATAGGAACTATTGATTTGCCTATTACCCTTGAAATTAAAAAAGCGGCTATTCCAAAAAAAGTAAATAGTACATCGTTAAATCCGGGAACACAAAAATCAATCTCAGAAGGAAAAACAAAGGTAAAGGATTCGGTAAAGCCAATAAAAACCGGAGGTATAGAGCGAATTTTACTTATCGGAGACTCTCAATTGGAGGCTATGCGTAAACCGATTTTTAATTACGTGACAACAAATGGTCATCAGTTATCTGCCACGGTTCTGTGGTATGGCTCCTCATCCAAGCAATGGGCCAATACAGATACACTTGCCTATTATATAACCAAATACAAACCTACGATGGTTGTTTTAGTGCTCGGGTTAAATGAATTATTTGTAAATGATTTTGACCAAAGAAAATTGAATATCCAAAAAATCAAAAATCAACTAATCAATAAGGGAATTAATTACTATTGGATTGGACCTGCAGCATGGAAAAAGGATTTGGGGGTAATTGATATTATGCAAAGTGAATTGGGTAATCGGTTTTTTCCATCACATAAACTTACCTTGGGTCGTGCAAAGGACAATCGTCACCCTTCCAATGATGCCGCTTGGGTATGGATGAAAGCGGTTGCTAAAGAAACAACCAAAAACGGGTTACTTTCATTACCTAAGCCAATTCAAGGAAAAGTGACTCCAAAAAAATCACCGTTTATACTTTTAAAAGTTCCGAAATGATGTGGGTATTATTGTTTGAACAATTCTTACATAATGAAAAAGAGCCCATGTTATTTCATACAGGGATGTTTCTTTTCTTGTTCGCTGTTTTTTTAATAGCGTATTCATACTTGTTCAACAAACCGGTGCATCGCTCGATATTATTGATTTTATTTGGGTTTTATTTTTACTACAAAGCGAGTGGAGTTTTTTTGTTATTACTTCTACTTACCATTTCCGCCGATTTTTTCTTTGCCAGTAAAATGGTACAAGAATCTGATACAAAGAAAAAGAAATGGTGGTTGATTTCCGGTATACTATTCAGCTT
>CAIUSK010000367.1 GCA_903901805.1 uncultured Flavobacteriales bacterium | reverse complement strand
TTAAAAGGACAATTACTTTTTGAGGCAATTAAAAACTCAATGGATTCGATTCAAAAAAGCCCTCCTGTTTCTGAACTTTTGTTGAACTACACAGAATCGAAAGACATTTTGCAAACAACGGCAGAAGCGCCCAAGAAAATTGAGCCGGCAGTAGAAGCACCTAAGAAGGTAGATAAACCCAAAACGGAAATAAAAACACCTCCAGTGATTAAAAAACCAGAGGTGAAAAAACCGGTAGTTAAAACGAAAAGTCACACGGTAAAAAAAGGAGATACTCTTTATGGATTAGCCGCAAAATACAAAGTCTCTGTAGCACAAATTAAAAAGGCGAATCGATTGAAAAGCGACAACCTACAAATTGGTCAAAAGCTACTAATTCCTTAAATTGGAATTTTAAATAAATGGATGATGCTGTCAGTAATCATCTGAATTCCAATAGCTAAGACCAAGAAACCCATAATTTTTGAAATTGATTTCAACCCAGCTTCACCGATGTATTTAATTACTCGAGGCGCGACGGTAAACAAAAGGAAAATGGCTAACGCGACTGCTAGTATTGCCAATACAATCATCGCCTTTTGTTCCCATAATCTTGCGTCAATGGACATGTTTATTAAAAGCGAAATAGATCCGGGTCCCGCTAATAAAGGCATCGCTAGCGGACTGAATGAAATATCTTCTTTCTGAAGTGATTCTTCTTTTATTTTTCCTTTTACATCTCCTTTGTGTTGCGCATTTAATAACATAAACCCAGAACGAGCAATTACAATCCCTCCTGCCATTTTCAGGGCGTGAATGGAAATTCCAAAAAAGGATAAAATGTAAGATCCAGCATAGAAGGAAACCAAGCAAATTAGTATAATATACATCGCTGTTTTACGAATCTGGTAATTCCTCCATTTCGAAGGTTGATTGGAAGTCAAGGAAATAAATACCGGCAGTGCACTTAGCGGATTGATAAGCGAAAACAGGGAAATACAACTAGCGATGAATAATGAAAAGTACATTTGCTTTTTTCGGCAAAGTTACGCTTAGTAATAGCTATAAAGATTTTAAAAAAATGATAAAAATGTTAACGAATTATAATATCAATAAGAACTGCTTGCCCCACCAATATTTTCGATAGGATGCCACGTTGTTTTTACCTCTTGAATATCTGTAATAAAATGTAATCCCTGAGCATTTAAATTCATCCAATCTGCATCGAAAGAAAATAATCGTTTTAAATTTTCAACCGATTCTAATTGTACACGCCCCAAGGATTGTTGTTCACCAACCAATGCATTAACATCCATATGTGCCGCTAATGTTGTATCCATTTCAGTCGTTTTCCCTGTTAAAACATTAACAACTCCTCCGGGTACATCCGATGAATGGAGGACTTCTGCAAACGTAATGGCGCACAAAGGAAGATTTTCTGATGCAAGAATTACAGCAGTATTTCCACCAGCGAGAACAGGCATAAGTAGAGACACTAATCCAATTAAAGAGGAATTCTGAGGGGCAATTATACCTACAACGCCCATGGGTTCCAAAACAGAAAAATTAAAATGAGAAGATGCAACTGGATTAACAGAGCTCCCAATTTGCTGATATTTATCACACCAACCGGCATAGTAAACTATTCGATCTATCGCCATATCGATTTCTTGAATCGCTGCACTAGGTGAAGAGCCTTGCTTTGTTAATTCTTGAATAAATTGATCCCTTCTACCTTCAAGCATTTCTGCAATTCTATACAAGATCTGTCCACGGTTAAAGGCTGCTTTTTCAGACCATGAACCAAACGCTTTCCGCGCGGCAACAACAGCATTTCTGACATCCTTCCGTGAAGAAAGACAAACATTTGCTAGTGAATGACCTTCTTGATCGTTTAACACATAATACCTTCCGGATTCAGTCCTAGGAAACTGTCCGCCGATATATATTTTGTATGTTTTAAGAATTTCCAATCTTGGCATAATTAACTATTTATACTGTAAAAACCTTAGCTGAGTTTAACGTAACTGTTCAATCCATGAACGCCACCCTCTCGTCCAAATCCACTTTCTTTGTAGCCTCCAAAAGGTGAGGTTGGATCAAATTTATTATAGGTATTAGCCCACACAACTCCTGCTCGTAACTTGGTGGTTAGATTAAAGATTCTGGAGCCTTTATCCGTCCAAACCCCAGCAGCCAACCCATACGGCGTATTGTTTGCTTTCTGAATAACCTCATCCACTGTTCTAAATGTTTGAATGGTTAAAACAGGCCCAAAAATCTCTTCTTGCACAAGGCGACTTGATTGAGCAACATTGATAAATAAGGTTGGCGGACAATAAAAACCGTTTTTAGGTAAGGCACAAGCTGGTTGATACATTTCAGCCCCTTCGGCTATCCCTATTTTTATATACTTTTCAATTGTTTTCAATTGTTCCTGGCTATTTATTGCACCAATATCTGTGTTTTTATCCAACGGATCTCCTACATACAAAGTTTGAATGCGTTGTTTTAGTTTTTGAATAACCAATTCAGCGACAGACTCTTGCACAAAAAGTCGTGATCCGGCACAACAAACGTGTCCTTGATTAAAGAAAATTCCATTTACAATTCCTTCAACTGCTTGATCAATTGGAGCGTCTTCAAAAATAATGTTTGCTGATTTTCCACCCAGTTCCAACGTGGCTTTTTTACCTGTACCGGCAATTGCTTTTTGAATGATTTTGCCAACGGCTGTAGAACCGGTAAAAGCAATTTTATTAACATCCGGGTGATTGACAATAGCTGCTCCTGTATCGCCAAAACCGGTAACTATATTCACAACGCCCGGAGGCAAACCAGCATCATGTATAATTTCGGCCAATTTTAAGGCGGTCAAAGAAGTTGTTTCTGCTGGTTTCAGTACCACGGTATTTCCTGCGGCCAAAGCAGGAGCAATTTTCCAAGCGGCCATTAATAAGGGAAAATTCCAGGGTATAATTTGACCGGCAACGCCTAAAGATTCCACTTTGCGCGTTGGAAAGGCATACTCCAATTTATCGGCCCAACCAGCATAATAGAAAAAATGATTGCAAGCCAATGGAATATCAATATCCCTTGATTCACGAATAGGTTTCCCACCATCCAATGTTTCTATAACGGCTAATTCTCTTGCTCGTTCTTGCATCAAGCGTGCAATGCGATAAATGTACTTTCCGCGTTCTGCTCCAGACAATTTAGACCAAACGGTATTATATGCATTGCGAGCGGCCATAACTGCTTTGTCAACATCTGCCTGATTTGCCTGAGCAATTTGAGCGAGTGTTTTTTCATTTGCAGGATTTATCGTGTCAAAATACTTACCAGATTCAGGTTTCTCCCATTTCCCATTGATATACAAATCATATTTTTCCTTTAGTTGAATATGAGATGTGCTTTCAGGGGATGCTGAATAATCCCATGATAATGGTGCCGATTTATGATTTTTTTTTGTCATATCTAATCTATAGTAAAATAATCTGCCGATTGATAAATTCCTGTTTGGGATTTTCCAATCTGCATTAAAACATCATTTGCCAAGCTACTGGCTCCGAAACGAAACCACTCATTTGTGAGCCAGGTTGGACCTAAAATCTCATTGACCATGACTAGATTATGCAAAGCCAATTTGGCGGTAGAAATTCCACCAGCAGGCTTCATTCCAATCATTTTTCCGGTTGAGTCAAAATAATCTTTGATGGCTTGGAGCATAACATAAGTTACTTGCATAGTTGCGGCAGGCTGAATTTTTCCGGTCGATGTTTTAATAAAATCAGCTCCAGCATATATAGCGAGATCACTCGCTTTTCTGACATTATCTAAGGTTGCCAATTCTCCGGTTTCTAGTATCACTTTTAATCGTGCCTTGCCACAGCATTCTTTAATCTTAGCTATTTCATCGAATACATAATTATATTCTCCAGAAAGAAATTTTCCTCTTGAAATAACCATGTCAATTTCCGTTGCTCCCTCTGATACTGCAAACTCTGTATCCCGAATTTTCACATCCAAAGGTGCTTGTCCACTTGGAAATGCAGTGGAAACAGATGCAATTTGTATGTGCGTTTCTTTAAGTGCTTCACGAGCGATTTTCACCATGGAAGGATAGACGCAAACGGCTGCCACAGTTGGTAAATCTGGAAATGCATCATGTAAATGGGCTGCCTTATAACACATTTGTTTTACTTTTCCTGGCGTATCTTTCCCCTCGAGGGTTGTGAGATCAATCATACTCAAAGCCATTTTAAGCCCTTGCATTTTTGATTCATTTTTAATACTTCTTGTCTGGAATCGCGCAACTCGTTCTTCAACCCCAACTTTATCAATTTGAGGAGCAAGAGCAATTATTTTTTCTGGAGAGATAACTTGTGACATAACGAGCAGAATAAGATCAAATATACAAGAATCAATGGTTTATCTTTATTCTTAAGAGGAATAAAATCACTTTTTCTTTTTTTCTGATAAAAGTTTGTCGGCTTTCATAAAATCAGGAATCCCATATCCCAATTCATTTGATGGATTTTGGGAATTACTTGCGGATTGTTCAACGGCGCGCATTATAACCTCTGGTTTTAAAAAGGTATGCTTCCCAATTAGGCAAGCCAAGGTTCCACAGATTATTGGACTTGAGAAAGAGGTGCCACTTGCGGTTGTTACCGATCCAGCGGAATTTATAACAGCTGCATTAGAGCCGAGCGCAGCAATATTTGGCTTGATTCTACCATCAGAAGTTGGACCCACCGAGCTAAAAGCTACTCGTTGATTTTCTTTATTTGTTGCCCCAATTGAAAAAACTTTATCTGCATCTGCTGGCGCTCCTATGTATTTCCAGGAGTCATTTCCTGAATTTCCTGCACTGTTTACAACTAGAATTCC
>CAIUSK010000366.1 GCA_903901805.1 uncultured Flavobacteriales bacterium | reverse complement strand
TATCCAAAAGGGTTTGTGACCTAAAATTTCCTCATTTCTATCTTGAGGTCCACTGCCGCTAACTAAAATTACCGCCGGAAAAGGACCATCTCCTTTTGGTAGAGTTAATGTACCTGCTAAGGGAAATTTTTCAATATAATTTTCAAATGTCACCTCGCTTTCTACATAGGAAAATGGACCTTTGGGTTCTTGGGGTCGGTTGGCCTTTTTGACAATAACCTCTTCCCTTGTTAAAACTAAACTAGTAGTAAAACCCCCTTGTTTAAATGTTCCAACTACTGAATCATTTTTTAGTAAGCCAGAATAAGCTACCCCTAGGTTTTTAACTTCAAAAATGAGCGAGCCATTACTAAACTCCACTTTTGTTGCAGGTATATCCTTTGCCCCTTGATCAGGGCTGTCTAATTTTCCAGAAAAACTGCTTCCTTCTTGGGTAATATGAATGTCTAAACGAAGTTTTTTGCCAACATCTAACAACCCGTGCCATGTACCGGTGATGTTTTGTTCAAATGAGCATAAAGGCAGTAATAGAAAAAGAAATAAAGAATAACGCATATCAGATTTTTTGTAAAAATAGTTAATCAAGAAGAGCTGTGAAGGAATCAATACTCTTTTCCGTTATATTTGTTTATCAAAAATAATAAAATGAGAACAAATCACGAGATAGATTATTTCATCAAAGGGGAGGAAATGCAATTGGTTGAAATTGAATTAGATCCACAAGAAACGGCAATAGCTGAGGCTGGCGCCTTTATGTACATGGATGATGGCATTCAAATGGAAACTATTTTTGGAGACGGATCGCAACAGCAACAAGGATTCATGGGGAAACTGTGGAGCGCAGGGAAGCGATTATTAACAGGTGAGAGTTTGTTTATGACTGCTTTTACGCATACCGGTCTGGGAAAGGCACGCGTTGCATTTGCTTCTCCATATCCAGGAAAAATTATACCGATTGATCTGCAACAGTACAATGGAAAAATAATTTGTCAAAAAGATTCGTTCTTGTGCGCTGCAAAAGGGGTGTCTGTTGGTATTGAGTTTCAGCGAAAACTCGGAACGGGTTTATTTGGTGGAGAAGGTTTTATCATGCAAAAATTAGAGGGAGACGGTATGGCTTTTTGTCATGCTGGAGGACACGTGATGAGTAGAAAATTAAATCATGGCGAAGTGTTGCGCGTTGATACGGGGTGCATTGTGGCTTATACCCAAGATGTTGATTATGATATACAATTTGTAGGCGGCATTAAAAACACTTTGTTTGGTGGTGAAGGGGTTTTCTTTGCAACATTAAAAGGACCCGGAGAAGTTTGGCTTCAAACACTACCTATATCTCGACTAGCTTCTCGAATTTTAGCTTATGGCACCACGCAGCGTAAGGAAGAGGGAGGTATTTTGGGCGGATTAGGGAACATATTGGATGGCGACGGAAGATAGTTAAGTATACAAAGGTTTAACTGCTGGCATAGTTTTAGCAAAGGGTAATATAATTAAATGAATAACGTGAAAAAATGGTTGAAAGGTATTTGGATTTTTCCCTTGTTAATGGGGTTCAGTTCATGTATTGAAATTATAGATGATTTATCCATGAACCTGGACGGATCGGGAACGTTTAAATATACGGTCAATCTGAGTTCTAGTAAATCAAAAATTAACACCATTTTAAATTTGGATAGTTTGGATGGTAAAAAAGTTCCAAAACTGCCTGAAATCAAGTCAAAAGTCGCTGAATTCACCTCTTTAATAACGAAACAACCGGGAATTTCAAATGTGAAAGTAGAAACGAAGTATGATGATTATATCATTAAATTTCAATGTAACTTCACCAATGTTTCAGCTTTACAAGAAGCATTAAAAAATGCAATTACTACACTTGCCATAGACAAAAAAGGATCTGTTGATTATGCATACAATTGGATTTCTTGGTCTACCACAAAGCTACAGCGGTCGATACCTGAAATTTCACTTCAAAAAGTATCTGAAATTAAGCAAAGCGAGTTGGATTTACTCAAAACAGGAAGTTATACCACAATCTCCCGTTTTCAAAAACAAGTGGAGAAAACGGACAATCCAAACGCTACAATATCTACCAGCAGAATGGCTGTTATGCTTAAGGCAAATGCTTATTCCTTAACAAAAAACCCTAAAATTTTAGAAAATACAAT
>CAIUSK010000365.1 GCA_903901805.1 uncultured Flavobacteriales bacterium | reverse complement strand
GTGTAGAGCATTCCTTTTCTGACCGATTTACCTTTTGTAATAAAATTATGTTTTGTATCTTACATGTCAGGAATAACCTGACAATTAAACTATAAATAGTAATTATTTTTATAAAATAAACAATTAATTTAATTATGTTTCGTATCATTGCTGTCAGGTTTATCCTGATATTGCTACTATGAAAAATAAATACATATCAACGCAATCTAATGAACTTCTATCTTATTTTAACGAACAAAATAGGAACTGTTTTGACTATTCATTGGCTTATAAAGCATTACCCAACTCTAAATCAAGTGCGGTAAGAGAACTACTCAGTGATATGACTAAAAGAGGCCTTTTGATGCGGTTAAAAGAAGGGGTATATTACATTATTCCATACGAGCAAAATGCAGAGACTTATATGCCTGATTGGCATTTGACAGCTGAACATTTGGTAAATGATGCCAAACATTATATTAGCTATTATTCAGCCTTGCAAATACACAATCTCATTACTCAACCATCCTTGAAGGAACAAATCGTTGTATCAAAACAAATACGACCATCTGAATTTAAAATCAAAGAAGTTCCCTTTCAATTTATCTATCACAACGAGAAACATTTTTTTGGCTCAAAGAAAATCTGGATTGACAGTTTTAATAAAGTGCTGTGTTCCGACTTGGAAAAAACATTTATTGACTGTTTGTTTAAACCTGATTATGCCGGCGGGATTGTTGAAGTCGCAAGAGCATTATACATTTCAAAAGACAAAATAAAATACGATACACTTCTTGAATATGTTAAAAAATTTGATTCGCAAGCGGTAATAAAACGCTTGGGTTTTCTCTTAGAAATATTGGACATCAACACCCCTATTATTCAGGAATTACAATGGTTGAAAACAGCCTCTTATGTAGTACTCGATACCGAATTACCTAAGACAGGTAAACGAATTAGCCGTTGGAGTATTCAGCAAAATTTGGAAACGGAAACCATTAAATCTGCTATTTACACATGATTAAACCCGGAGAAATACAGCAAAAAGCAAATGCAGTTGGCGTGCGAGACCAGCAGATTGAAAAGGACTATATCCTTTCATGGATTCTTTTCGGCATTTCAATACAGGAGAAACTTTCTAAAGCAATCGTTTTCAAAGGTGGAACGGTATTAAAGAAAGTCTATTTTGAAGATTACCGTTTTTCAGAGGATTTGGATTTTACTCTACTAATTTCAGAATTATCCAACGAGCAAATTTTCGAATGGTTCAAAGAGGTTTTTGAATTTATAAAAGTTGAAGCCAATATTCCGCTTGACATCATAGACAATAATGAGCATGAAGATGGAGGTATAAACTTTTACATCAGCTATATTGGTCCACTTGGCGGACAAGGAAACAACAAAAGAGTAAAGGTTGATATTTCACGAAGTGAACAACTGGTTTTTGAACCTATAAAAAAAGACGTTTTTATTGGCTATTCTGATTTGGAGGAACACCAACTTTTGTGTTATCCATTAGAAGAGGTGCTGGTTGAAAAAATGCGTTCTGTGATGCAACGTATGCAAGCGAGGGATTTTTATGATATCTGGTATTTGTTGGAAGAACATGAAATGGACGTAGATTTCTATCTGATAGAATTTGAAGCGAAATGCAAAAGCAAAAATATACTGTACACTGATTTTCCGAAAAAACTTGATGAAAGATTACCGCAATACAAAGGCAGGTGGAAAAGTTCCATGAGTGAGCAAATAAAAGATCTGCCCGACTTTGACCAAGTGGAAAGAGAAGTACTACGCCACTTTAAAAAATTGAAATTTTAGAAATTTCGTATTTAAAGGACTATCAAATTACGGCATTTTCAATAATACCAATCCTTACTCTTTGATTTTCAAATACACCCCCACATCCAACTTTTGGATGAGTTTCCCTTCCCATTTTTCAAGGCAATAATCTACTGAACGGGTTTTGATTCCGTATTTGGCTCCAATTTCCACTGCTTCCTTTCGCTGAAAATTTAAGGGTAGTGCATCGTAGAATTTTTGTTTTTTAGGCGGGTTTTGAACTGAATGTTGTGCGGATTGATTGGGTAAATTGGTAAACATCAAAATGCTGTGTTGTATGTATATATCGACTAATTGAATGGCGTTCTCGAAGTCGTCGTCTGAGCAATATATCTCTTGGGCGCATTCGCCATTTTCGAATTTCCGAATTGCTGTAAATATCATACATATTCGATACAGGATTAAGCCCATTCGTTTTATTACACTGGTTGCTTCCTCCCCTGCAAATTCGGTAATGTCTTTCAAATAATCTTTGAATTCTCGGTTTAATCGTGACCATTGATTACTTGTCAAATGCACGTGTGTGGGATTGTTTTCCAAAAACAGAACCATTTGATAGACTCGTTCTCCTAACTCTTTGAAATGATCGGTTAAATTTACTCGAAAGGGATCGGGAGCTGGAGAAACCCAATTGGAATCGGAGCGAAATGCATAAAAAATAAAGCGACTGAAAAGTCCATCTTCTGCATTGGGAATGATGTTGAAAATTTGATTTGGTGTTCCTGTCAATGCAACTGAAATGCGCGGATGATTGATGTCTACAAACTCACTATTTGATTTTCTGCTCAACGAAACTTTTTCGTGATGAAATCCTTTGCGCAACAAATCTGAATAAGAACCCCATTCGTTTTTAAAAACCGCTCCCAAGGTATCGGCTTCGGTCTCACAGATTATTCCTTGTTCATCGTTGTGTTGTAAATGCAGGTATAATTTGGCGGTTGAGGTATTAGCCGGAATGTAAACGACTTTAAATGGAGGTTCAACAGGTGGGTCAATATCTGTTTGGGAATTTGACTTGGCATTGAGTATGGATGTTTTTCGTTTGTAATCGCGTAATTCTCGTTCGTATAAAACTTTCAATTCCTTGCTTTCATCCAAGACTTTGTTGTGGTAAACATCTGCTAGTTCTTTGGATGATTGCATTGATCCCTTCCCACTGGCAGGTGGCGCAAGTATGAAACAAAATAAATTGGGGTAAACGGTTCTTTGGCCATAGAGGCCTTGCACACTGGGTAAACATCCTGATAGAATCACCAGGGCTGATGTTAAAAACACGTCCTTTTCGCGGTGAATGTCAAATGCTGCAGAGCCTTCTTTGAGTATCTTGGGTAAGCTCTCATGAACTGATAAAGGGATTTTAGGTGTATTGAATAATAAATCCTTAGACCAATCAAACTCTTTGAATTCTTCAACCTTTTCTTTTGCAACAGTTGCAACGTTTGCAAACTTTGCAAATTCTACTTGATTGTTGTTAAATGCACTTTCAACTGCTGCTTTGACCTCTCTTGTTTCTAAATCAAAGGAGCTCAAGCAATGTTGTAAAATTTCTTCTTTTTCTATTCCCAAACGGTTTGCATTTCGCGCCAAAAGGTAAATATGGCTGTTTCTATTTCCTTTTTGATAGGTGGATACTTTCTCGGTGAATTGAACACAGTAATCCACACTTTGAGCGGTGAAATTTATTCCGTGTGGCATCATTTGTTGGTCTGCTACTTCCGGACAAAAATATTCACTGTTCGCATTGAGGTAGGCATTTTCATCCCAAGAGACAAAGCATAAGCGTGTGATATCCTTACACTTTGCATCGGGTTGATGTCCGGTGAGTTCCTGGTAATAGTGCATTAGCTGAATAATCATTTGCTGGTGCTCAGAAACACCTGATTTTATGCGAACAAATATTTTTATTCCCGTTCCGCTCGGACTAATAAAACTTGCAAATGTAATTTCGCACATATCGACCTTGTTTCGAACTTCCTGAATTTCTGTTGCTGAAATATCGTCGAAATCTAAATGTGCTATGCCACTGTATTGATTTAGAAATTCTATTTTTCGGCCTTTGGTAAATGTTGCCGAGGGAGTGAATGCCGGAAGTTCTTTCTTCAATTTATCACCTAGACTTTCCAAGCCTTTGTGGTAAGCATAACGAATTGACTTTATTTTCTCCTCAAAGTGATTGGATTTTATGGTTTGTAAAACGGCAAGAAAATCCTTGTCTTCCACTGGAGTGTGGAAGTCATTGTATAAAGTGACTTTCATCGACTATGAATTAAAGTTGGGTTAAATGTGATGAGGTGTGTTCAGCTGTATTTACTCTGCTTGATTTTGCTCGAGCATTAAATAGATATCGGTTAAGCGATAATAAATCTTACCTTTTATTTTGGAGTATTTGAGCATGCCTGATACTCTTAATCTTTGCAAGGTTCTTGTGCTTATATGGAGCATTTCTTTGACATCTGTATTATCCAACCACTTATCAGATTCTTTGATTTTTGTTGGTTTTATCAATGCCGTTTTTATCTGTCTGACTTCCTCTAAAAGTTCTTTCATTAAAGCGTTGTTCTCTTCCATTGAATTAATGATGATTTGAGTTAAACAATGCTTCTTTTAGTTCTGAATACTTGTAATAGGTCCGATTTCCTAATTTATAAGGCTTTAAAATTCCGTTATTACTCCAATCATGAATGGTGACTAAACTGACTTTGAAAAGTTCGGCTGTTTCCTTTCTCGTGAGGAATTCTTGTTCCTCCTCTTTTTTTGACCCTTTGAATTCTGTGAAGAGTTCTTTTAAATGACATTTTACATTCTCTGAAATAATGTCTGCCAACTCATTTGGCGTTACCTGAATTAATTGTACTTGACTCATGTTTTCGATTTTTAATTAAACACGGGGCAAACTTAATTCAGGGGCATTTCGGGGGGCGATTGGATTTCCCCCTATTTTAATTCTTGGATAAAATTGAAGTTAATTGTATTAATTCAGCCACTTTTTCTTCAGGTAAATCCGTTTGTCTGGAACCGAAAGATAATTTGTAACTATCTTCTAAATTCACTCCTGTAATGTGATGAATTACTTGCTTTTGTGTCTCCTTTGAAGAGTTGGCAAGTTTCTTCCACAATTCCGGACAAAGGATTTTTAAGGATTGAATGCGTATATTGTTGGTGGGTGCTTTTTCGCTTCTCCTTGTATCTTGTGATCGGTCTTTGGTTGTAATTTGGGGGTGTTCTGAGTCGCGATCGAAAATAACCTCTGTTTTCAAATTTAACTCGGGTACAAAGTGCATAAAAAATCGAAGTATCCAAAAGTAATAGTAGAGTACGTCATCTACCCGATTTAAATCTTTTAATTTGGATTCGTCATCGGTGAGATTCTCGACAAATAACAAGTCATCTAGTAATTCCTGCGTTTTATAATCAAAACGAGATACGATTAATTTTATCTTTTCTTTGAGGTTTTCGGGATTTGAGAAGTAATATTCATCAAATGACTTTTGTGTGCAATTTCTTACAATGATCAAATAGAGTAACATTAAATCTTCAAATTCCTGATCTGTTAAGTCTCCAAAATAGGTAAAATTGATTGCTGAAAAATTTAACAACACATCTATATTTATCTCTTGATTATTATTTCTTTTTAGCGGTGCACATACTTTGTTTACCTCGATTAAATGTCTATGCATAATTTTCTACTTTATTTTTTAATTGCTTTCAAACTACTTACCTCATCTAAATTTCTTTGATCTATTTACTTCTTGCCGATTTTAATTCTACGACATTGGTACTTGGATTCTCATCTTTCTTTTTTAAATGGTCTTGTTCCCAAATTGTCATAAAATCATCCAAATGGGTGTTTTCAGTTTCACCAATGTAATTTAACAACATCTTCTCAGTTGAATGTCCTGTTACTGCCATAATTAATTTATTCGGCAATTTATTGTAGTGGTTCGTTGCGAAAGAACGCCTGCATGTGTGGGAACGTATCAATTCGTATTTCTTAAATATGCCCGTTATTTTCTTGTGCGAATCCAAATCTTGCTTGGTGCCATAGACTTCTTGGGTGATACCTGCACTTTTGCAAACATCTTTTATCCATTTATTGAACTTGACATCGGAAATCGGATGAGGTAAATCTCCAAGTCGGTCGATAATTTCTTGTACATCCGGGTGAATTGGTAAGTCTACTTGCTTTCCTGTTTTGCTTTGGGTATATCGAATAAACTTCTGACCTTTTGTATTTATCATGATATTATTCTTTGTCAAGGCCATTAAATCATTTACCCTACATCCTGTCCAACATCCGATAATCAACCAATCTCTTGCATTTTGCAGGTAGTTTGTTCCTTTGAACTTCTTGATTAACTCTATTTCTTGTTCGGTTATTGTGACAAAGGTTGTTGGTTCTAGAGGCGCATTGAATTTCCGTGATAAAACTTGCTCGTTTATTGAAATTCCTTTATCTCTGGCATCAATGCAAACGGTTTTTATTTGTTTGATGTCCTTGCTGATACTATTTTGTGCTAACTTTTCTTTATTCCGCAAGAATTTTATAAAGTCGCTGTGAAAGGTTAAGTCTATTTCGTGGATGTAGTATTTTCTTTTCTTATGGCTTTGAAATAATTTCAATCTGCGAATGGTGGTGTTGAAATTTCGTATGGTAGTTGGTGCAATTCTTTTTCCTGTTTTTGGATTGATTTTTATTTTCATTTCCTCTTGATAGGCTTCAATGATTGAAAGCATGTAATCAGTCCGTTTCATCAAAACGGGATTTTTATAAGTCGCAATTATTCCTTCTAACCATTCTTTATCGATGAAAATTCCTTTGTCTTTGTCGATGTTTAATTTATCACCGATTTTATCTTTTAATTTCCGAAGGTCCTCAGATAGGTTCTTTTTGTCCGAATTGTTCGCGATTTGCCGAATTGTCCCTTTTGTTTCACTCCAGAATTTTGGGTGAATCGTGAATCCAGTGGAAACTGTTAAATCTACTTTTCGTCCATCTCTGAGTCGGACATAAATGGTTGAAAGTTCATTTTTTCCTTTCAGGATGTAATTAATGGTTGCCATAAATGGATGATTGGTAAGGTTTACCAAAGATAATTCTTTCCCCACATTTTCCCCACATTTTTTTAATTTATCTATAATTAAGCTAATTTACCCTAATTTCATTAATCGGTAAAAATGAGCTATAACCTTTATTTTAAAAGGTTTTTAATTAAAAAATGAAGATTAAAGGTTAGGATAGTTGGTGTTCAGTCGTGGGCACGAAAAAAGTCTGGTACATTTGTATCGGACTTTTTTGTTTTATTGAATGTCTAGTCCTGAAATATCTCTACTCTACAATTACTTTCTTCACCCAAACACCAATCTTTACCCAATAAACGCCACTAGGGAAATTAGTAATGTTGATAGTCGTTTCATTGGATGTTAACTGAGACTGCATTAATTCTTGACCTGTCACATCGTATAAAACAAAACGTTCATTGATAAATTCAGGGTTGTTAAAATTGATTGTAATTGTCTCATTTGTAGGATTGGGAGACAAAGAAAACTCAATGTGCTCCTCAGATAAGCCACTTAGGTAATCGACGCAAAATTGATCAATTGTTGGAGACAATGGAACATTTTCCATCATGGCAGGAAACATAGAATAAACAGTGCTTTCAACAAGTTCAATGGGCGCAGTTGGTTCATAACTTAGATTGTCAATTGTATTATATTCCCACAGACAACTTGATTGTTTTGGGGCAATACCATCTAAACGAGTAATTGCAAAGTGATTATTATAAATGGAGTTACTTTTTACACCAAAAGCTGGTCCTGACAACATAACCAAACATTGATTATCCGCCGTGAATCCTATTCCTTGAGCCATTCCAAACCCTGCAAATTGATTCATGTTCATTCCTTGGCGAGAGATTTGTTGAAATATACTATACGAGAAATTCCCAAAATAAGCTACTAAATTAGAATCTAAATCAAAAGAAATTTTCCGTTTACCTGCTGGCTGAGGCCCATTCTGATCTTGATCATAAAAATTGTAATTCCAAAGTAAATTTCCTTCATAATCAAATGCTGAAATACCATTGGTTGATGCGTTTTTAATATTTCTACAATAAATCGTACTTGAATCCACAACTAAATCTGTATAAAAGGAATTGGGCTGTGATCCCTGAACAGACCAAACTATATTTCCAATGCTGTCAATACAACCCAAAACTCCTAAGTAATCCTTTTCACTTATCTGAATTCCCCCAGAAAAGAATGAATTCCCATTGGGTAAAGAATGAATCGATTCTATAGACAAATCATTGGGTCCGAAAACCTCATAGGACTGTTTCCAAAGGATATTACCTGCTGTATCCATTAACATAATAAATGAGCCGTCCTCAATGGATGTTTTTGTTCCAGTCAGCATAAATGTGCTATCTGATAAAACTTCAAGGTCAAGAATCGACATTTCAGCTCCTGTACTATCATCAATTGACTTTTTCCATTGTTCATTGCCTTGGATATCTAGTTTTAGCAATGCTGCTCCATTACGATTCGTTATTGGATTAAACATTTTACCTCCGGCTATAAAACTAGAATCAGGTAACTGAATGATTGACTCAAAGGAAAAAACATTGCCGAATGAAGTATATATCTTTTCCCAATGGTTATTTCCAGAAGAGTCACTGTAAAATACAAATCCCCCAATGTATGAAGGCCCAAAAAATATATCCGTACTACCTACAACAGCAAAACCTTTATCCATGGTAACAATCATTCCCTTAGCATTCAAATGAGAACTATTTTCCCAATATTTTTGGGTTCTTGAATCTGAAGTTTGTGCGAAAAATAGGATAGGCCAACTTAACAGTATGAGTAATAATAGTTTCATATACTTGAGTTTATTTATTCAAACGTGATTATTTTAATTTTAGGGGGTTAGCCCAACCAATTACAATTTACAAAAAAAAATCCCTGCCTAATGAAAGACAAGGATTATAACTTTTTTATACAATAGTATTAAGGCTGAATAAAAACGGTTTCTTCGTTAGTTGTTTCCGCTTCAATTTTAATAATACCCTGACCAATTTTATTTAATTTCTGTGCTTTTATATCTAGAACAGCAACACCTGCTTGGCCTAATTGATAAATATCATTATAATTAAAGGTCGCCATTCCTTCCACATTGGTATAGGAAGTATCAAAAACAGCAACTTGTTGCGGAGTTCCTGCCGTGTTTGTTCCGTAAAGAACCACCATTGCCTGATCGACAAGGATATTATTGTCATCTTTTACATAAACGTTTGCGATGGTATCCTTCTTTTTTCTACATCCTGAAACAGCAACTGTAGCCACAATAAAAAGAGCAGAAAAGAAAATAATTTTATTCATGAGTTAAATTTTAGTTCGGTAAATATACAGTTTCAACAGAAGTTGTGTGAATTCTGCAACGGGTGTAGCCTGAACCAACTTTGTTGTTGTATTTTACAATTATATCAAAATATCCCGTTGTGTTTTCATCACCTGAACGGTATTTGTCAAAATATTGATCCATGTCAATTACAGTAAAACCAGATGAGTTAGTAAAGGATGTATCCACAAAATCTTGCGAAGGAGGATTTGATTGTTGATCTCCCACTATAATTACTTTTGCACCGTTTATTAATTGGTTTGTTGAGGAACGAACAAAAACTTTCAAAATGGCTGGATCCTTTGGTTCACAAGATGAAAAACCAAATAAAATCAAGGCTAAAGGAAGTATAAAGAGTATTTTTTTTGCCATAAAATTAGTTTTCGATTTATAAAAGTACAATATTATTTGAAAAATCACATATTAACCAAGCCGAATGTTTAAAAAATTCACCAAATCTTCAAAGGTTTTATTGCAAAAAGAATGTTTTCTCATTGGATTGCTGTTCAACAATTTGAATGAAACCCGTTGCAACTTGTCCCGCTTTTTGAATATCAACATTTAATATCGCAACACCGGTTTGTCCAGCCTTGTAAAAATTAGACAAATCAAAATATGCCTTTCCTTCATTGTCCGTTTGTTTTAAAATATCAATTTGTAATGGTTGACTTGCATTTGCGGTCGTTACAGAAACAGGTTGTCCATATAAGCGTACTTGAGCTCCATCACTCAAAGTGCCATCGGCATTCTTAACATATATTACGGCGATCGTTGGTTCAATTTTAACACAAGCATTGAATGCCATGAGTATAATGGCGAGTGATGATAAAATTAAAATCGGGCGAAAAACTTTTGTGTACATACTTTTAAGCTTTTATTTTAACTTTGTATTGGCTTTAACTTTTAAACAGTTAAACCACTTAAAAAGTTACAATAGCCAATAATTATGATTGACGATATTGAAAAAATAGCAGTAGAGATTACACAATATGATATATCAACTGTTGCTAATCTTGAAAACTTTAGAATACATTACTTAGGTTCCAAAGGAATAATAAAAAGTTTGTATAGTGCATTAAAAGATGTTCCGAACGAGAAAAAGAGAGAAGTTGGACAACAAATCAATACACTTAAAGATAAGATTGAAATTAAATTCAATAATCAAAAAGAAATCTTTGAAAACCTAGAGGAATCTCATACTATTATTGATTTATCAAGACCGCCGCAAGATGAAACGATCGGTTCGCGACACCCTTTATCTTTGGTAAGAGCTGAGATTATCGATATTTTTAGTCGCATTGGATTTAGTATTTCTGAAGGTCCTGAAATCGAAGATGATTGGCATAATTTCTCTGCTTTAAATTTCCCACCTGAGCACCCAGCTCGGGATATGCAAGATACTTTTTTCATAGAAAAAAATGAAAACGAAATTGCGTTACGGACACATACAAGCTCAGTTCAAGTTCGAGTAATGGAAAACTCAACTCCTCCGATACGCACGATTTCTCCTGGACGTGTTTATAGAAATGAAGCTATTTCAGCTAGGGCTCATTGTTTTTTTCATCAGGTGGAAGGATTATATATTGATAAAAATGTATCCTTTGCTGACCTAAAGCAAACTTTATTATACTTTGCTAAAGAACTTTTTGGAGACAAGGCCCAAATACGTTTGAGGCCATCCTATTTTCCCTTTACTGAACCAAGTGCCGAAGTTGACATTTCTTGTTCCATTTGCAATAGCAGGGGTTGTAATGTTTGTAAATATACAGGTTGGTTAGAAATTCTTGGATGTGGAATGGTGGACCCTAATGTGTTAAAATCTTGCGGTATAGACCCTAATGAGTACACAGGATATGCTTTTGGAATGGGAATAGAACGTATTGCGCAACTTAAATACAAAGTGAATGATTTACGCCTGTATTCTGAAAATGACATTCGATTTTTGAAACAATTTACCTCTGGTTTCTGATGAGTTGGTTTTCAAACAAATCCGCTTTTCCTTGGATTCAACTATCCACTGAAAACACCTTGGATGAAATTATTGAGTTAAGTTTTCAAAAACCAGTAATTCTTTTCAAGCATAGTACTCGATGCAGTATATCTTCTATGGCATTATCCCGATTTGAAAGAGAATGGGATTCAAGTCTACATGTTGAATTATTTTACCTGGATTTAATTGCATTTCGCGAACTTTCTAATGAAATCGCACGGGTTTTAAACGTGGAACATCAATCACCACAAGTACTTTTACTCAAAAATGGAGAGGTAATATACATTGCTTCCCATAACGGAATTAGCGCACAAGAAATTAAATCCGCACTTTAAACATGAAAAAAAAAATAATTATTCTACTTCTTTTAATCTTTGTAGGGGG
>CAIUSK010000364.1 GCA_903901805.1 uncultured Flavobacteriales bacterium | reverse complement strand
TTGTGCAACAGTTGTACGAATCAAACCATTGAATGAGTTGGATGAAATCACACTTGAAGCAAATCCTGAAGATATAACGGAGTTGGCTATCGCAGGATGGAAAAGATGTGGCGTGAATCGCTTGAGTATTGGAATTCAGTCGTTTAATCCGGAAGATTTGTCATGGATGAATCGTGCTCATACCGTGGAGCAAAGTAGAAAAGCAGTGAAATTGGTTCAAGCTAATGGATTTGATAATTTAACTATTGATCTGATGTACGGATTACCAAACATGACTATCGAACAATGGAAATCGCATGTTCTAGAAGTTCTTGCTTGGAATGTTCCGCATATTTCATCCTATTGCCTAACGATTGAAAAAGGTACCTTACTTGAAAAAAAAGTGCGCTCGGGGGAGATAATTCAGCCACAGGATGATGATGCTATCGCACAATTTGAAATATTGATTGAATTATTGGAAGCTGCCGGTTATGAACATTATGAGATATCCAATTTTGCAAAAAAAGGACAACGATCCAAGCATAATTCATCATATTGGACCGGTGATTCCTACATGGGAATTGGTCCTTCTGCTCATTCCTTTGATGGTAAAAAGCGCAGGTGGAATGTGTCAAACAATTCCCTTTATATGAAACGCCAAGACTGGTTTGAGGATGAGGTATTAACGGGGCAAGAACATTGGAACGAGTATTTTTTGACTCGATTGAGAACCGCTGAAGGCATTTCACTCACTTTTTTGAAGAATCAATTTGAACTCACAGAAGATTTCTTTGCAACCAAAAAGAAATTTATTGAAGCCAATTGGTTGAAAGAGATAAATGGTAATTTCCTACTCACGAAGGCAGGAAAATTAAGAGCTGATTATATTGCCTCTGAATTTTTTCGGGTGTAATGTTCAATGAGTAATTGCAAACCGTAACTTTGCTTATGCATATTTCCCACTTGCATTTAGTGAATTTTAAAAATTACGAGGAAGCTGATGTTTCCTTGGTGGATGGAATCAATGGATTTGTTGGCCCGAACGGTTCGGGTAAGACAAATATTTTGGATGCCATCTATTATCTCAGTATGTGTAAGTCCTACCTAAATGTATTGGATCGTCAGAATATACGATTCAACGAACATTTTTTTTCCATTATGGGTGATTGGATTAAGGATGAACAAGTTGCTCAAATTCATTGTGCGGTTAAACTGAATGCGAAAAAAGTTTTCCGTAAAAACAAAAAAGAGTACGATAAATTGGCAGATCATATCGGGCAATATCCTGTCGTGATGATTTCTCCTTATGATCGTGATTTAATCGCCGAAGGAAGTGAATTACGCCGTCGGTGGATGGATGGAATTTTGAGTCAGTTGGACCGAGAGTACTTGGATCAAATTCAGCGGTATTCCAAAGTCTTGGATCAACGAAATGCTCTTCTGAAAAACATGCACGAGCATCGTTTGTTTGATAAAGAGTCAATTGAGCCGTGGAATGTTCAGTTAGCAGCATTGGGAACCGAAATACATCAAAAAAGGTCTTCCTTTGTTCAACAATTTATTCCGTATTTCCAACAGTTTTATGAAAACATAAGCTCTGGAAGTGAACAAGTAGCCTTCACCTATAAATCTCAACTAGCCGAAGGGAGCATGCTTGATTTATTAGAACAATCCGAACGAAGGGATGCGATTACTCAATATACGCATGTTGGAACACACAAAGACGATTTACTATTTACGATTAATGACCATCCCGTAAAAAAATTCGGTTCACAAGGCCAGCAAAAATCGTATATAATTGCTCTTCGATTGGCACAATACGAATGGCTAAAAAACCACCTCAACATGAAGCCGGTATTATTGCTGGATGATATTTTTGATAAATTGGATTCCTTGCGCGTTGCTAAATTGTTGGAATTGGTATCAAATAATTATTTCGGTCAAGTAGTCGTTACTGATACGGATGAAGAACGATTGGCGCGGATATTAAATGAATTACCGATTCAAAAAAAGTTGTATCGGGTTAATTTTGGTAGTGTTTCTGAACCTGAAAAAGTAATCTAATGAGCAACAATGATTTTTTGAGAGATTCAGATGACAAGCCATTGAATGAGCTGGTGGATAAAATCATGCGGGCATATGGGTTGGAAAAACGCATGAAAGAAATGGATATATTAAAAGGCTGGCCCGAAATGATGGGAATTGCCGTATCCAATCGAACAACCAAACTATACATTTCAAATCGAATATTATATATTACCATGGATTCATCTGTGATGCGCGAAGAGTTGCGCAA
>CAIUSK010000363.1 GCA_903901805.1 uncultured Flavobacteriales bacterium | reverse complement strand
TGAAAAAGCAATTAGAACAAATGCAAAAAGGTCAAAAGGAAGGAGGCCAAAAACCGGGTGAGAAAGGAAAAGGAGGAACGGAAGGAAAACAAGGTGAAGGTGAATTAAACGGTTTGGGAAATAAAGAAATTTCTAAAATGGCAGCTGAACAAAACGCAATAAGGCAACGGTTAGAACAATTAAAAAAACAATTAAATAAAGAAGGTAAAGGAGAAGGGAATCAACTTGACCCATTGATAAAAGAGTTAGAAAAACAAGAAAAAGAATTAGTAAACAAGCGTTTTAGTTCTGATTTAATTAATCGGCAAAAGCAAATATTAACAAGACTTTTAGAAAGTGAAAAAGCTTTAATGGATAGAGGTTTTGAAGATAAAAGGGAATCTAAAACTGGAAAAGATGATTTTTCAGGTAACAAAATTAGATTTGATGAGTATAACAAACAAAAGATGAAGCAAACAGAAATACTGCGCTCTGCCGATCCTTTGTATAGAAAGTATTACAAGGATAAAGCAAATCAGTATTTCAATATGAAATAATTTTGTTCTTATATATGAAAGAGGGATATAAAATAATTGATTCGCTACAAATACCGTCTGATTTTTCAGCAATGGTTGAAGTAGAAAACTTGGTGGATCGCGTATGTGGTAATCTTGGTGTTCAAGAAGATGCATATGGTAATGTATTAATTGCTGTGACTGAAGCTGTAAACAACGCTATTCAACACGGAAATGAATTTAATACACATTTACAAGTAGATGTTTCTGTGGGGGATCAACCTTCTGAGTTTTGTTTTAATGTGAAAGATCAAGGTAAAGGGTTTGATTTCAATAACTTACCTGATCCTACTGCACCAGAGAACCTATTAAAAGAAAATGGTCGTGGTGTTTTTTTAATGAAAAGTTTGTCTGATGAAGTTGAGTTTGAGGAATCAGGGTCAAGTGTTAGTTTATATTTCGTTAAATGATTGAAATTGAGATGATTAATGTTGAAGTTCCGGAGTTTAATCCGGAATTTTTTGTTTTAGCCTTGTCTAAAACTATTCAAGAGGAGGGTTTTCTTTTAGGAGATATTACTGTTATCTTTGTAACCGATGGATATCTATTAGACATGAATAAGAAACATTTGAATCATGATTACTATACAGATATCATAACGTTTGATTATTGTGAGGGAAACATAATCTCTGGTGACTTGTTCATATCCTTAGATCGTGTACGAGAAAACGCCTCAATCTTTGATACTCCTTTTCTTCTTGAGTTAAAAAGGGTTATGATTCACGGGGTTCTTCATTTGTGTGGTCATAAAGATAAAACTAAGGAAGAGGAAGAAAACATGCGTTCTCTTGAAAATAAATATTTAAATTAATTTGTTCCACGTGAAACAATTTTTATGTTAGGATTTTACGATGTGATAGTTGTTGGTGCTGGTCACGCTGGATGTGAGGCCGCGAATGCTGCTGCAAAAATGGGCAGCAAGGTTTTATTGGTAACAATGAACATGAACACCATTGCACAAATGAGTTGTAACCCCGCTATGGGTGGAGTTGCAAAGGGTCAAATTGTCCGTGAAATTGATGCTTTAGGTGGTGGTTCTGGTATCGTAAGTGATAAGAGTGCAATCCAATTCCGCATGTTGAATCGGTCTAAGGGTCCAGCAATGTGGTCACCACGCACCCAAAACGACAGGATGCTCTTTGCTGAAGAGTGGAGATTGTTATTGGAACAAAACCCAAATGTTGATTTTTGGCAAGACACGTGCAATGGAATAATTGTAGAGAATAATGTAATAAAAGGTGTTAAGACTAGTTTAGGTCTGGAGATTTATTCAAAATCGGTAATTCTAACAAACGGAACTTTTTTGAATGGCTTGATTCACATTGGCGAAAAACAATTAGGAGGTGGACGTGCTGCTGAAAAAGCTTCTGTAGGTATAACGGAAGATTTAATTTCTTATGGTTTTGTTGCCGGTAGAATGAAGACAGGTACACCGCCTAGGGTTGATGGTCGTTCTTTGAATTATGATCTAATGGAAGAACAGTTGGGAGATGAAAACCCATCAAAATTTAGTTTTTCAGATACGCTTCCGTTGAGCAAACAAAGAAGTTGTTATATAACATATACCAATGAGTTAACGCACGATTTGTTGCGTACTGGCTTTGATCGTTCTCCAATGTTTAATGGTTCTATACAAAGCACAGGCCCTCGTTATTGCCCAAGTATTGAGGATAAAATTAATCGTTTTGCTGATCGGGATAGACATCAAATATTTGTTGAGCCAGAGGGATGGAACACAGTGGAGATTTATGTAAATGGTTTTAGTACTTCTTTACCGGAAGAAGTTCAACTTACGTCAATTAGAAGTATTGTCGGTTTTGAAAATGCAAAAATGTTTCGACCGGGATATGCTATAGAGTACGATTATTTCCAACCAACTCAATTAACCCATACGCTAGAAACAAAGTTGATTGCTAATTTGTATTTTGCTGGTCAGATAAATGGTACAACAGGATACGAAGAAGCAGCTTGCCAAGGCTTAATGGCTGGAATAAATGCACACCTTAAGATTAATGGAGAAAACCCATTCATTTTAAAAAGAAGTGAGGCATATATCGGTGTTCTAATTGATGATTTAATTACAAAAGGCACCGAAGAGCCGTACCGAATGTTTACTAGTAGGGCTGAATACCGTATTTTGTTACGCCAAGACAATGCTGATATCCGTTTAACTGCTTTGGGTTATGCACTAGGTTTGAACGGCGAAAATGAGCTAGTTTTAATGCAACAGAAGATACGAGAAACAACGGTTTTATTGGATTGCTTAAAGAAAACGGGTGTTACACCAGATGTGGTTAATCCAATGTTAGAAGAGAAAGGCAGTGCTATTCTATCCCAACAAGTAAGGCTTTCTTCAATACTATCTAGACCCCATATTAGTGTAAAGGATATTTTAGCTGTGTCTCCAAGTTTTGCGGATCTTGCGAATACTTGTTTAACGGAAAGTATTGAACAGGCTGAAATTCACATTAAGTATGATGGATACATCGAAAGAGAAGAAGAGCACGCACTAAAATTAGATAGATTAGAGTCTTTAGATATTCCTTCGATTATAGATTACACGCAGATAAAGAGTATCAGTATTGAAGCGCGGCAGAAGCTTTTACAAATAAAACCCAGGACAATAGGTCAAGCATCAAGAATCTCGGGCGTTTCTCCAAGTGATGTTTCTGTTTTGTTAATTCATCTAGGTCGATAATTGTTTCACGTGAAACAAGCTATAAACTCTTTGCTAGAAAGCAAAAATAATCGCTTCGTAATTTAACAAAAGCCTTTTTAAATGAGTCAAGTTGTACTTGCTCAAAATTTTGATGTGTTTTTAAGGGTGTTTTTTTAGGAAGTAGGCTTTCTTCAATCCAGTCAACCAGTCTTTTTTCATCTGTTTTTACCAAATAAATTAGTTCATCAATGTTGTTTCTTTGAATAATAAACTGGTTTTTGTAATGCGCAATCTCCAACAGATCTGTTTTATTTGCGTTTTTGGTACTTCTTTCACTATGCTTAAAAGCTAAAAACCGCAAGTCGTCTTTGTAAAATGCTAATCCCGTTAATCTTTCAGTGTTTTCTTGCTGTTTCCCATTAATAAACGTGTTTTTTCCCATGAACTATTTCTTGTAAATTTCCACATATTAAGAGAATATGAACATGATCTTAGTCACTAAGTAGTGATTTATAAAATAAGTCCATTGATTCAAAGTGATGGTCTGCTAACGAGAGTTTTGGATTTACTATGTGCGTTTTTTCAGGAATACAGAGAACGGTCATATTAGCGGCTTTACCAGCTATTACACCGGTCAATGAGTCTTCTATTACTAAACAAGATGAAGGTTTGATTCCAATTGTATGGGCTGCGGTTAAATATACTGCAGGATGCGGTTTTCCATGTGTTTCATGTTCGGCTGAAAAAACACCGTCAAAAAATGAAACAATGCCTGTTTTTTGTAGCACAGCATCAATTAATTTTTTTGGTGATGAACTGGCAAGACCAAGTTTTTTCTTTTCTTTTATGAATGTTAGGGTTTCTTGTACTCCCGGTAACAGCACACCTTCATCATTAATTAAAAGAATCATTTTGTTAATTATTTGATTTTCAATTACATATGATGGCTTGTTCCATTTTTCCACATCATTCCAATATTGAATAACTTGGTCTATACGCATTCCTACGGTTTTTTGAAAATCTGTTTTTGTAAGTTTGGATCCAAGTGAATCAAAAACTTCTTGCATGGCTATTTTCCATAATGGTTCGGAATCAACCAGAACACCGTCCATGTCGAAGATAACAGCTTCAAAATCGTTGAGATCTAAACTTTTCATAGTTTGTACTTAGTTAATCGTTGTTTTCCAAAAATCCAGTGGTTTTCATTCCCAACGTAAACAATTCCCGTTGATGTTACAGCAATTGATTCCCGTTGATTGTACCTGTTAAACCTCCTTTTTTTGCTTACTTTAAATTCATTGTTGCTTTTTAAATACCAAATCAATCGATTGTAGGTTATACAGAGAAAGTAATCCTTATAGCTAGTTGCTGCAGTAAATGAATCTTTCGTCCAGCTTTTAGTTCCTGGAATAATATAGTCCATTAATTTCCAGCTTCCATTTTCTAAATCTTTGATGGGTATGGCGTAAACTAAACTTTTTCCATCGAATGGAATAGCTCTACATTTTGTAAAAACCCATAAACTATCATCTTTAAAAACCAAGCTTTCAGCATCAAAATACTTAGAATTAGCTGGTGTAGGATAACTGGTTTGTTCTGGATATGTAAAAGGAAATATCTCTGCTGAAACAGAATCTACGGTTAACACAGAATCGAGTGATATTTTTAGAATGCGGACTTTTTTTCTCTTGTTTTCATTATTACCAATATCACCAATGTATATATTTCTAGAGTTGTCTATGGTAATATCTTCCCAATCTGTGTTTTTCGCGTTGTATATCCGGCATTCTTTTAGAATCGAACCTTTCATGTCTAACACAAAAAGAATGGGATCGTTTCCTCCGTCGTTATGCGCTAACAATATAGAGTCTCCAACACACTCTAAACCGGAAATTTCTTTCAGTTTTTGATTTAATGGATAGGATTTTTGAAACTGTAATTGTGCAGGTAAATAAACTGTAAATTGAACCAAAAAAGAAATTAATACAATGAATTTCATACATTAATTTTTATGCGCACAAGTTCGATTTTTCGATCGCTCACTTTTTCCACATAAATAATTTTGTTTTTTATTTGAATTTTTTCTCCTTCTTCTGGGATGGTTGCGAGTTCTTGAATAATCAACCCACCCAATGTTTCATAAGCGTCTGATTCAGGAAAATCTAAGTCAAAAGTTTTATTTAAGTAATCAATTTCAACACGTGCGGAAAATAAGTATTCTGTATCGCTAATTTTTTGTTCTAACCAGTCGTCTTTATCGTGTTCGTCAACAATATCACCAAAGATTTCTTCAATTACATCCTCAATGGTTATCAGACCTGCTGTGCCTCCATATTCATCAACCACCACGGCAATATTACCAGCTTGTTTGGTAAACTGTTCAAGAATTTCGCTTCCAGGAATAGCTTCTGGTACGAATGATATAGGCATCAAAATTTGTTTTATCGACTGAGGCTTTTTAAACATTTCAAAGGAATGCACATATCCTATAATATTATCTACGGTACTTCGGTAAACAATAATTTTAGACAACCCTGTTTTGATGAATAATGATGTAAGTGTTTCAATAGACTCCTCAACATCCACCGAAACGATTTCCGTTCTAGGAATCATGCAATCACGCGCTTTAACGTTTGAAAAATCTAGTGCGTTTTGTAAAATTTGAATTTCATTTCCAAAGTGGGCTTCCGATGATATTTTGGCGTTAATTTCATGTACAAAATGTTCTAAATCAACCTTGCTAAAAATTTTCTCGTTTTTTTCTAGTTTTGTCCCCGTTAATCGTAGTAAAGAACCACTAATAAATAACATAAACTGAGAAGGTAAGTACAGTAAAATATATAGAATAAATAGAAATCCAGAACCTAATTGTAAAAATCTATTCGGGTTAATTTGAACGAGTGCTTTGGGCAAAAATTCCGCAACAAATAAAACCAAGAGCGTGGAAATGATGGTCTGAATAATTAATACAAGTCCGTTGCTGTTTACGTATTCACTCACTAATGGACTTAATATTTCTGAAGAGGCCAATCCAAATAATACAAGTGCTATATTGTTTCCGAGTAATAACATGGTAATCATGTTTGACTCACTAGAATAAAACACACCAATAATTTTACTGGTTATCGTTCCTTTTGTTTTGTCTAACTCAACCTTTAATCTATTAGAAGATAAATAGGCTAATTCCATACCAGAGAAAAAGGCTGAAAAAACCAAGGAAAATAGAATAATTAAGAGATTAATGCTTTCAGGACTCATTAGGTTGGTTTTATTTTACCACGTCAAAACCAATATCTTTTCTGTAGTAAGACCCATCAAATGATATTTTTTGGATGCTTTCGTATGACTTAGCCAAGGCTATTTCAAGGTTTTTACCATAAGAAGTTACACACAACACTCGTCCTCCTGCGGTGTTAATAGACGGCCCGTCAGCAGTTGTTCCCGCATGGAAAACTAAGCTATCTGTTACATTATTAAGGCCATATATCGGCAGTCCTGATTTATATTTTTCTGGATACCCTCCCGAGACCATCATAACAGTAGCGGCGCTTTGTTCAAAAAATTGAATATCTCTCTCGGAGAGCGTATTGGTTGCAATTCCTTCAAAAAGATCTAAAATGTCTGATTTTAAGCGGGGAATAACAACTTCAGTTTCTGGATCACCCATGCGGCAATTGTATTCAATTACATAAGGGTCTCCTTTTACATTAATTAATCCAAAAAACAAGAAACCTTTGTAAGGAATTTTGTCGTTTTTTAATCCTTTGATAGTAGGAATAATTACTTGATTCGTTACTTTGTCTAAAAAAGCACCTTGTGCAAACGGGACGGGGGACACAGCACCCATGCCTCCGGTATTTAGGCCCGCATCTTTTTCCCCTATTCGCTTATAATCCTTTGCTTCGGGTAATATTTTAAATGAGTCTCCATCAGTTAGAACAAAGACAGACAATTCAATTCCGGATAAAAATTGTTCAATAACCACCTTTGTTCCCGCTTCACCAAATTTATTATCGGAAAGAATATTATATAATTCTCGTTTTGCTTCTTCAATGGAGTCAATAATTAAAACACCTTTTCCGGCGGCAAGACCATCCGCTTTTAAAACATAAGGGGACTTCATTTTTTCTAAAAACAACAATCCTTGTTCAAGGGTTTCTTTTGTAAAACTTGCATATTTAGCTGTTGGAATAGCATGTCTATGCATAAATTCTTTTGCGTAATCCTTACTTCCCTCTAGTTTTGCCGCCTCTTTTTGTGGGCCTATAACTGGAATTTTACGGAGGAGCTCATCCTCTAAAAAAAAGTCGTGAATTCCATTAACCAAAGGTTCTTCTGGCCCAACTACCACCATGTCAATTTGATTATTCAACACAAAGGTTTTGATTGCATTAAAATCAGTTAGTGAAAGATCAATGTTTTTTCCAAAAGTCCGCGTTCCAGCATTACCCGGAGCTATAAAAAGGGCGTCAAGAATGGAGCTTTGTGCAATTTTCCATGCCAAAGCGTGCTCGCGTCCTCCAGATCCTAGTAGTAATACTCTCATTTTTTAAAAAGTGTCGTTTAACAATGGTTTAATAATGAATGAAATAAATTAATACCGTCTTCATTGCTAAGCGCAGAATCTGCTGCTCGTTCTGGGTGTGGCATCATTCCGAAAACGTTTTTCCCTTTATTTGTAATACCTGCAATATTGCTTAACGAACCGTTTGGGTTTGATTCTTCTGAGATAATCCCATCCTGATCACAGTATTTAAAAAGTATTTGATCATTGTCTTCCAAGGATTTCAATGTGTTAGCATCAGTAAAAAACCTACCCTCTCCGTGCGCAATTGGAATTTTATATGCCTGTTTTTCAAGATCTATGGAAATTGCAGCTGTTTTAGACACCGGTTTTAAATAAACATTTTTACAAATAAAGCGCTGGTTATTGTTGTGCAACAAAGCACCATCTACAAGTCCTGTTTCTGTTAAAATCTGGAATCCATTACAAATTCCTAGAACAAAACCACCTCTTTGAGCGTGTTTAATTACTTCATCCATTATAGGAGAAAACCGTGCAATAGCACCCGAGCGTAAGTAATCACCATAGGAAAACCCACCAGGAAGCACAATAAAATCAACACCTTGAGTTGATGTGTCTTTGTGCCATAAATTTACAACGGGTTGTTTTAACTGATCACGAAGGACATCAATCATATCTTGGTCACAATTCGAACCAGGGAAGGTCACAACACCAAATTTCATTTCATTTGTTTTTATAAGATATAAATCACCGAATCAAAGGTAATTAAAATTATAGCTACCCAAATGGAAGAACGGTAAAAAATTTAAGAAGAGAATAGCTTAATGCAATAAAAAATAAGATGCCCGCAAAAAGCCGGTAGTTTTTACTAATTAATGCATAATTAATGAAAATGGGTAAAGAAAAGAGTACTAAGGAAAAACGATCAATTTGACCAAAAAAGAACAAGTCATAACCACCTAATAGTGCTCCAAATATAAAAAAACCCCACACAGGAACCATCATTTTTCGCAAGCGAAGTGTTGATTTTATAGAATTAGCGCGCAGACTGACCGCCGCGATTAAAAAAAGTAAGGTTAATACAATCAGTACAAATAATAAATCAAAAACAATGATTTTCCACTTCGTTGGCGCATTGAATAAGTCAATTATTATTACTTTTTCATTTAAAAAATAATATGACCCAACGTATAAAAACGGAATCAAAAGCCCCACAAAAGTTAAAAGAATATCGCGCAATTGAATTACTTTTAAATTCCATATAGCCACAAAAAAGGGTAGCACGTATATTGTTGATGGAGGATGTACACAACAACTTATCCCAAGCAAAAGCGCCCCATTAAAAACGTGTTTTTGATCTCCTTCTTGTTGTTTTATCAACAAAACCTCTCTTATTGAGGCAATTAAAAGCGTGTGCACGATGAGTATCGGACCCAGATAATAAAAGCAATGAAACAAGCTCATCAAGACACAATATAAAAACCCCGTAGAATATATGTTTTTATCGTAAAATTCGTTTTCATTGAATATACGAGTAAGGTTTAGTGCATTGAGAAGAACAAGAGTTCCAGCACAAAAACGAGATAAAAAAGGAGAAAAAGCTGTCGTTTCACCAAATAAACCGAGATTGATTTGATCAGGGATTGTGAGAGACCCAGTTAGAAAATTAAAAAAATGAAATAGAAGAATTAGAAAGGGCCCTAGAAAGAACCAAATTATCCTATAATCAACAAAGAACCGAATCATAACACGAAG
This sequence comes from uncultured Flavobacteriales bacterium, assembly GCA_903901805.1. Classification (GTDB taxonomy): domain Bacteria; phylum Bacteroidota; class Bacteroidia; order Flavobacteriales_D; family Crocinitomicaceae; genus UBA952. The sequence continues at coordinate 1,734 of CAIUSK010000363.1, read as the reverse complement.
TTACTCTTTTTGTCGGTTATTTCTTTTTTACAACAATATTACGCGCTGTTTTAAGTTCTGTTTTTTCAATTATATTTGTACCTAACTTGAGGTTTCAAGTAATAATTGTGTTAAAAATTAGAAGAATGAGTCAAGAAAAAAATAAATATTCTGATGCTGAATTAGTAGAATTCAAAGAATTAATAAATGCTAAATTGAAAGAAGCTCAAGAGCATTATACCTTGCTAATAGGCTCATTGTCTCATAGTGACGATCATGGTACAGACGACACCGGCCGAACATTTAATATGATGGAGGATGGTTCTGAAACACTTTCTCGGGAGGAGGTTGCTCAGTTGGCTGCGCGTCAAGAAAAATTTATTCAAAACCTTCAGAACGCATTAATTCGAATAGAAAACAAAACATACGGAGTTTGTCGAATAACAGGAAAGTTAATTCCAAAAGAGCGTTTACGTTTAGTTCCTCATGCAACGATGAGTGTTGATGCGAAGAATGCGCAAAACAAATAAATGGTGAAAAAACAATTATTCATTGTTGGGGCTATTATTTTAACCATTTTATTGGTTGATCAAGCAACTAAGATTTATATTAAAACGCATTTCTTTCCGGGAGAAACGGTTTCCATTTTTGGAGATTGGTTTTTATTGGAATATATTGAAAATCCAGGGATGGCATTTGGAACCACTTTTGGATCAAAGGTTTGGCATAAGCTCGCCTTGAGTATGTTTAGAATAGCAGCAATAATCGGAATTTCTATTTATTGGTATAAGCAGGCAAAAAAAGGAGCAAAAACGGCATTTCTAATTGCAATTGGACTTGTTTTAGCGGGAGCGACGGGCAATCTAATTGATTCTATGTGTTATGATTTGTTTTTTGCTTTTGATCCGTGTATGCCTTATAACGGTATGGAGGGATCGGGCGTATTTGCAGATTGTTTTGGTTTTAAACGTGAAGTAAGAAATACCGGTTTCTTGATGGGAAATGTTGTTGATATGTTTAAGTTTCAGGCTTTTTGGCCTTCGTGGGTTCCTGTGCTTGCTGGTAAAGAGGTTTTTCCTGCTATTTGGAATGTTGCTGACGCTGTTATAACTTCAGGAGTAATTTTAATATTTCTTCGTCAGAAAAGTTTTTTTAATGAAAAAAAGCAGCCTGCTTAACAAACTGCTTTTTTACGATTAACGGTTGATTATTATAAACCGATTATTTGTCTTAATTCAACCTCTGTTACACTTTTCTTTATGCCGCTTTGCGATAAATAGGAACGGTTTACTAGCCTGCCGTGAATAGCAACTTTTTTACCTTTTTCACTATATTTTTCAATAAATTCAGCCAAGTTTCCCCAAGCAAAAACACGGTGCCATTCTACTTCTTTTTTAAATTTTCCATTATTACTTCTATAGATGTTATCTATTGCTAAGTTAAAACGGGCAATACTTTTACCGTTTTCGAATCGTGTCATTTGTGCGGCAGAGCCGATATTACCAATTAGTGTAATGTGATTTCTTACTGTTGTCATAAAGATTTTGTTTGTGTTATTAATGTTTGTTTGGAATTAAGGTAAGGTCGTTTATTTCAATTTCTGAAATTAACTTTGGAATACCCCCAGCTTTGTAAAAACGACTAACTATTTTCCCCTCAATGGCCAGGTTTGTTCCTTTTAATTCTAGTTCTTCTAATACTTTAATCCAATTTCCCCAGGCCGTAAGTGTGTGCCAAGTATCTCTGGATTTTGAC